>CAZMZK010000077.1:0-6621 GCA_964570705.1 uncultured Micavibrio sp. | reverse complement strand
GGGATGATGCCGGAGATATCTTGGCGCATGAGGCTATAAAACTTCAACGTGCGGGTGTTGATTTTGTTTTATTGGCAACAAATACAATGCATCGTGTTGCAGACAAAATTGAATCCGCCATTGAAATTCCGTTTGTTCATCTTGCGAGCGCAACGGCTGAAAAGATCACGTCTGCGGGTTTGAGCAAAGTTGGTTTGCTGGGCACTATCTATACGATGGAACGTGATTTTTACAAAGGGCGCTTGTCGCAGCAGGGGTTGGAGGTTGTTATTCCCCAGCCGGATTCACGGGCTATGGTTCACAGGGTTATTTATGATGAACTTTGTCTTGGCAAAATTAATCCAGACTCTAAAGCTGCCTTTATAGAGGCGGCTAAGTCTATGGTTGTGGGTGGTGCGCAGGGGGTCATTCTTGGATGCACCGAAATCACCTTGCTTATTGATCAGCGGGATTTTGATTTTCCTATATTTGATACTACGCGCATCCATATTGAAAAGGCACTCGACCTTATGATGTCGTGATCATTTATACAGGGTGGGCGATGTTTTTCCCAAAAAAGCGTTTTTGCGCCCTTGAAAGACGGAATTTTCCGCCTATATCCTTTATTATTAATAAGTAGCGGGCCGGGCCCCTCTGGTAATATGTGTTCTTTTGAACCCATATTGCGATGTCGGACCGCATCGGGAGTTATCTTTCCGGTGTTGGTTTTTGACATTTTTCAAACTGACATCTGAAAACCTCCTGATATTGCCGGAAATAAGACGATTAAGGAGGACATCATGTCAGTTCAGCATTTCAAATCACTTTTATTAAAATCCACCCTGATTCACAGGGAGATCGAGCGCGAATATCGTCGCCGCTTCATATATTAAGGCGCTTATGACCAATTTGAGTGCCGATTTTCAACGTAGCAAGATAATAAATGTCGATCTGCAAGTGCCATCGTTGGCAATGCATGCGTTGCAAAAGTTCGTTGAAATCACACGCGCCCAAGATATCTGTGTTGCTGGGGGATTTGCTCGTGGTTTGTATATGCAGCAGGTTCTTAGCCTATCGCCGCAGATGAATGATATTGATGTATTTGCTGATCTTCCTCATGAAGATTTTGATGCGGTGGAAGAGCTTCTAAAAACAGAGTTTGGCACGCCTATAAGATTTCATATCGGAAGATTTGAAAAAGAAGAAAACCCACGCGGGTTGCTGGAATTTGCACTGCCAAAATCCTTAAGAGCAAAATGTGCGGGCGTGGAGAGTATTCAATTAAATTTTGGAAAATCTCATCCATGGGCAAATGCTTTCAAATATATCTCTTTAGCTAATGTTGGTATGAATCAAATAGCCATTCATCCGGATGGCAGGGTCATCGCATCGCAATTGTTTATGGATGACATGACGAATAAAACCATGACGATGAATCCCGAGCGCTCATGGACGGCCCATGACTGGCATAGAACAACGAAGTCACTGGAAAGAATGCAAAAGGAAAGGCCAGAATTTCAGGGTTGGGGGATTGTGTACACGCGAAAGCCATTTATGCCGGATTCAGGAGCATTCTGGGAAAATCAAAAAGTTCACTTTCCTGAATTACACATTTAAGCCAAAAAACCTCTGAAACCCCCAGTTTACTGGAGAAAATTTGCGGTCAAGGTTCGCATGCTGCACCATTTTCCCTAAATTTCCCCCCTGTTCACGCTATTTGCGTGTTGTGGTTTTTAATAACACGCCCTGGTGGCTTATATCGGGCGGGTGACAAAGGTCAGGATGCCGGTGCTTTGAAGAAGGTCACGGGCATCGCTGGAGGCTGATTTTTTCGCGTGGGTTGTATCTCCGATGGATATTTGGTGCATTCCCGCACCAACGGCATTCACCATTTCGCGTGGCGAGGGGAGAACCGAACACCACAGATAATCCTGCACCAGTGTAAGGCCTGCGCGGGCGGCCCCCATCAAAATGCGGTTCACAGGTTCCAGCATAAAGTCGTATTTTCCTTCGGGGGGGGGGCCATCTGGTCATGCGTGTAGCCAATCGCAGGGTGGGCCGATGCGACAAGAGTCCAGATTTTTCCCTGTGGATCGGCGGCCAAAGCACAGGCCCAGCGGGGATGCTTGACCTTCACCAATCTGGCCGTTTGTAACAGCATGTCCGGAGTGAGATCCGAGGAACGCAACATCCGGCAAGGACGAATTTCGATAGGGTTATCTTCGGGCGGAACATAATCGTCCGGTGGTGTATAGAGGGTCTGGATCAGGTTGTCCTTGCGCCGGACTTCGTAGAGGCTGATTCCGGCGTGGGCCAGAATACGGAGTGACATGCTTTGGAATTCATCTCCGCGCCGTAAGGCAAAGTCTTTTTCAAAACCTTTGTGGTCAATATAAACGGTTTTGATGCCCGCTTCGGCGATGCATTTGGCGCAATTCGGGCAGCAGGGATCTGTAATGGCCAGACTGGCCCCATCGGTTTTAAAGGCCGCATGGATCAGGCAATTGACTTCGGCGTGGAGCGTGCCGCTGCTGTCGCCGATGCGGGCCTCTTGTCCCAATTTCTCCAGAATGATTGGCGGCCAATCATTGGTCCGCGAAATGTAACGGTCTCCGGAAAACAGGGTTGCCGCCACTTTGCTGTCGGGGTGGGGGCTGGTCAAGACCACATCAACCGCGCGCTGCATAGCTGTGATGATGGGGGGCATGAGGATTTCTTTCTGCTGATATCGGGGCGGTTATTTGGATGCGGGTGGCGCGGACAGTTTCTCGACAGGTTTGTTGGTAGGGGGGCTGGTAGGTTTGTTGGCGGGAGGGTGATCCTTGGGGTAGGTGTTCTTCAGAATATCGGCAAAGGTTTTCTCGATCGCATTATTCTTTTCCCCGAGCATTTCGGCTTCGAGGGTAAAGAGCGATGATTTTCCAACCCAGATCTGGTTGTTGTAGATCAGAGGTTTTTGATCCCGCTCTGCGAGGCTGAGGCTGGAGGCATGGGGGTACCCATTATACTCCGAGGATTGTGTATTATACGGGGTCAGGTTGCTGGATTGAGCGAGTTGTTTTAGCGTTTCCTCCAGAACATCCGGCGTATATTTTTTAACATCATCGGCACTGATCACATTGCAACTGACGCGAAAATTGGTCGATGAATTGGCTCCAACCGCTTTGGTATACGACACAATTTCGGTGCAGTCTTTTCCATCGCCGGTGCATTTTTTCTCGATAAATGGTTTTTCCGGAAAGGTAATCTGGAATTCACAGTTATCAGGGCCATAGGTGAAGGGCGCGGCCAACGCCGGAGCCGATATCGCAAGGGTGGCGCACAGAATGAAGAGATGTTTCATATCCGTTTAATCCTTTATATCCCATGTGGCCCATGTGGATGGATCGGCCTGAGTTTGTGTGCCGGAGCCCATATGTTTGACTTCGTGGGGTTGCCCCTCTTCGAACGGAGGGAACCACACATACGGAATGCCTTTTTTGACGGCATATTCCATCTGTTTTTTGATCTTTTGCGCAGAATGGTAAAGCTCGACATTCTTGCCACGGCGGCGCAATGTGTTGGCCACGGCGGCGGCCGCATCGCGTGTGTCATCGGACGGGACGCACACCAGAACATCTGTCGGACATTTGCGCGACAGATCCCCCAAACGATTGGTGATCCGCATATAATCAAACAAGCGGGACAAGCCGATCGAAATGCCAACCCCCGGCAAGTGTTTGTTGATATAATTGCCGGCCAGATCATCATAGCGGCCACCGGAACAGATCGATCCGAAGTCACGGTTTTCCAGCAGTTTCGTTTCGTAAACAGTGCCGGTATAGTAATCAAGCCCGCGGACAATCGACAGATCCGCCACGACATAGCCACGTTCGATATGGGTGAGTTGCGCCATGACCGAGGCCAGTTCGGCAATCCCTTCGGCCAGCATCGGGCTGGACACGCCGAGGGCCAGAACCTGTTCGACAAAAGAGGCGTCTTCGGTTTTGATTTTGGCAAAGCGCAAAAGTGTTTCGATATGGTTGGCGGGAATACCGGATTCCACCAACAATTTGCGGGTGCCGTCTTCGCCGATTTTTTCGATTTTATCAATGGCGCGGGTGACAGGCAGAGGATCTGCAATTCCCAATCCGGCACACAGGCCCATCAGGATTTTGCGGTTGCTGATTTGCATCTGGAAGGGGCCGATATCCAATCCGCGCAGAATATCCACCATGATCGCGGCCAATTCTCCGTCAAAGTGGATGGGCACATTGTCCACGCCAATCACATCGATATCGCATTGATAAAATTCACGGAAACGTCCGGCCTGTGGGCGTTCGCCGCGCCAGACTTTTTGCATTTGATACCGTTTGAACGGGAAATCCAATTCGTTGAAATGTTGCGCGACATAGCGGGCGAGGGGAACTGTCTGGTCAAAATGCAATCCCAATCGGGCGTCGCTTTTGTCGTTTTCATCTTTGTGCAACCGTTCCAGAACATAAATTTCTTTGTCGATTTCGCCTTTGGCTCCTAAAACCTCCAGTTCTTCGACCGAGGGGGTTTCGATCGAGCAAAAGCCATAGGATTCAAAGGTCTTGCGGATATGATCCATCCAGCGTTGTTCAATGCGCCGCACTTCGGGCAGCCATTCGGGAAATCCGGTGACGGGACGGGGTTTGTAAATTTTCTGATCAGCCATGGGAGTGTCTCGATTCTCTGAATTAAACAGAATAGGGTGGTTTGTGGAGTCCTTTGGGAGAGAGGGTGAAAATCTCGTATCCCGTTTCGGTAACGGCCAAGGAATGTTCGAATTGCGCCGACAGCCCTTTGTCGCGGGTGACCGCTGTCCATCCATCCGACAAAACTTTGGTTTCATAGGTGCCGGTGTTGATCATCGGTTCGATGGTAAAGAACATGCCTGGTTTTAAAACGACTGCGTCGCCGCTGGCGGCATGGTAATGCAACACCTGTGGTTCGCAGTGGAACGTCCGCCCCAATCCATGGCCGCAGAAATCGCGCACCACGGAAAAACGGGCGCCTTCGGCAATTTTTTGAATGGCGCGGCCAACATCGCCCAAAGTCGCCCCCGGTTTAACGGCGTCAATCCCCGCCATCATCGATTCATAGGTCACGTCAATCAAGCGTTGGGCTTTGATAGAGGGTTTTCCAGAAATGTACATGCGGCTGGAATCGCCGTACCATCCATCCAGAATGACCGTGACATCAATATTGATGATATCCCCATCCATCAATTTTTTTGGGCCGGGGATCCCATGGCAGACCACATGGTTGATCGACGTGCAAATCGATTTTGGAAAACCGTGATAATTCAACGGGGCAGGAATGGCCCCATTTTGGGTGATATAGTCATGGCACAACCTGTCCAGTTCTTCGGTTGTTACGCCAACCCGCACATGGTCGGTGATCATGTCCAGAACGTCGGCGGCCAAAGCTCCGGCCTTGCGCATACCTTCAAAATCGGCAGCACCGTGAATTTCGATCTCTTTGTGGGCTTTTTTGTGGGGGGTGTGGTCGTTCACTTGACGTCTTCCGTTTGTGTTAATAGTTTATTTGTATCATAAATGTCTATCTTACCAGACGTTATTTAGCAATATTGTGGGAACATTATGGATCAGAAACTTACGGCTGCCATCATTATTATTGGAAATGAAATCCTGTCCGGACGGACGCAGGACACAAATACCGCGTGGATTGCCACAAAATTGGCCGAACGGGGCATTAAACTTTTGGAAGTGCGGGTGATTCCCGATCTGGAAGAGGCCATTGTGGCAACGGTCCATGAATTGCGTCGTAAGGTGACGTATGTATTTACAACCGGAGGGATAGGCCCCACGCATGACGATATTACTTCTGCGACGATGGCCAAAGTGTTCGGGGTTCCCTGCGGATTGCATGCCGAGGCGCGGGCCATTTTGTTAGATCATTATGGATCCGAAGAGCAATTGACACCTGCGCGGTTGAAAATGGCGCATATTCCGGAAGGAGCAAAGTTGATTTACAATCCTGTGTCGGGGGCTCCGGGGTTCCAGATGGAAAACGTCTATGTTATGGCGGGTGTCCCGCGCATCATGCAGGCCATGTTGGACGGGGTTTTGCCGGAACTGGCCACGGGGTGTCCGATTTTGTCCAATACGGTGACCTGTGACATACCGGAAAGCCAGCTTGCAGCGCCACTCGAGGCTATTCAGAAGAATTATGCCACGGTCGATATTGGCAGTTATCCGCATTTCCGCGATGGAGCCAAGGGAGTTTCCCTGGTTTTACGGTCGTCGGACAATGACCCGTTGCATCAAGCAACCCGTGATGTGGTGGCGATGGTACGGTCTTTCGGGCAGGAACCTCTGGCGATGAGTGTGCGAACAGAGGGGGATGTTATCATCTGATCATGGCAGATCTGAACGGGCTTATCCGGTTGCGCAAATATCGCGTGGAGGAAAAACAAAAGGCTTTGGCGGAAATTTTCCGTCAGGCCGAATTGTTGGAAACGCGAAAACGCATCCTGTTGGCCGATGTGGATCGGGAACAGGCTTTGGCCGAAGAAAGCGGGGATGTGGATGCTATGGTGGCGTATGCCGCCTATGCGGCGCGGGTGTATACCGAGCTGAAAAAGCTGGATTTTCTGATATCCAAGATGGAGCC
>CAZMZK010000076.1:0-6718 GCA_964570705.1 uncultured Micavibrio sp. | reverse complement strand
CATCTTCGTGCAGATACACTTTCAACTTGTTGTCCGGAGTAATACGGAATGGCAGAACTTCCGAAATCTCCATATCACGGCACACAATATCAGCAATGGCACCTGTCTTGTCATTGCGAACACTGCGAATATAAACCCCGCCTGTGCGAGCACGGGATGTCCGGCGTTCTTGCACAACCTGACTGGTATTTTCGACCAATTTGCGTGCTACCAGAATATGATTGGTAGGAGGCGGCCCCAATTTTGTGCCATCTTCGCGATACAACCGCAACGCGCCGTGATAGCGCGATTTAATAAACCCTTCATCCCAATGCGGCGCCGTGTACGCCACCCGAGCCCCCAGACTGCGCAAATATTTGCGCAATTCCTGTTCGGTATAAAACGCATATTCCTTGGACAATTCCTCGCGCAATTTCTGGCGGTCATTTTTGCGCAAAATAAATTCATACGCCCATTTGGCCGGAACACGGAACAAGCGAGTCCGTGGATAGTTCGGGGGCAATTCTTCCAAAAAGAAACCCGAATTCCCCAGATTATCTTCGGATGTATTCTTGGATCGCGCATGATCCGCAAACCACACCAATAACTCCGCCTCGGACAAAGTCTCGAACGTATCCCCCGACGGAGTTTTGTCCGTAAATTCAATCTGGACATACTCGCTGGGCGGTGGGTTCAAATGGTCACGGATAATCAACAATCCTTGCGGTTTCAAAGCCTTGTACTCTTTTTCCAAAGCCAATTGAATCAAACGTTCGTTGTAAAACGACGCGGAATAAACCTCATGCAGGAAAAAGGAGTTGATAATCAGGTCATAACTGTTTTCCGCCAGATCCGTATAGATATTTCCGACCTGAAAGCGCAAATTCGGCCGCGAGAATTTCTTGGAGATATCAGCCACCAAGGCCGCATCCATATCCATGCCGATAAATTCAAACCCCGGATATAACACCGCCATGGCGTATGTCATCTCGCCCGAATGACATCCGGCATCCAAGACAACAGATCCCGGGTTCAACAGCGCATGCGACATGGTAAACCATGCTTTTTTGACAACATGCGGCGGAATATCTTTTAACAATTCGGCGCGGTCATTGGTAAAGAAACGTTCCATCACACGGGCGTATGTCCCGTCTTTTTTCCCGTTTTTGCCCGAAGATGCCTGAATTTTACCCTGTGTTTTATCCTGAATTTTATCCTGGGATGACGATAAGAAAGGATGGGGTTCCAGATGATTCATCCCCGGCAATGCCGGCCCCACATCGTCAAGCCCTAACGCTTTGCGATGCCCTTGCCGGAGAGTGTCTTTCTTCAGACGGACAGTCAAAATAGCCGAACCCCAGTTTCAATTAAAAATGTGATATGCGGGCTGATACTACCCTATTTTCCACAAAAAATGCAATAAAAATAAAGCCCTACTTAAGAAAACGCCCGTCCAGCAACCACGTCGTACAGCAGACTAAGGATACCACTCTTGACCAGCATGTGGTGGTGCCACCTCCCTGTTAATCTTTTCAAATCCGCCTTTCTCGAGGCTCCGATACACTTTAAGAATATCTATAGCATCCAAGATATCTGTAATAGTACGTTCGAAAGTCCAAAATGACGAATTATCGGAAATCCCATCATCAAAATCTTGCTTATAAGATTTGCGAAATAAAAACAGCGATAACCTTAACCCTTCATACAGACGATCCAAAGACGTCGCATGAGACGCGCCTGCTTGACCAGCTTCGTCAAAACACGCTTCAATCTCCATGCAAGCTTCTAGAATATCTGCCTTCATCGAATCTGGACGCTCTTTTTGTAATGAGTGCAAGGCTTCGATGATAGGCGAATACATCGCTTGCCCTATCTTAATTCCAACGATAGGATCAAGGTTGTGATCCTGGAAATTAAGAACAGTATTTACACGACAAGATAATTCGCTCTCCATAAAATATGCATGCCGCTCTCGTAGCTGATTTTTATAGCTTGGGTGGTCTGAAGAATAATAATCCCCATGGCGATAATAAGGAACATCCTGTCCATCCCCATTAAAAGCGGGGTGCGTAGCATTTCCGGCAGAATTAAAGGCAAACGCCAAACCGGACGCCTTTAAATCCGTTTGCAGGGAATCCAAACCAATCCTGACTCCCTCCCGTTCTCCGCTTTCATGAAACCATTTTTGAAAATCCGGATTCAGAACAAGTTGGGACAAATCTTCCAACCCATGACAAAATTCATGACAAAGGGTTTCTAATAAACCCTCAAAAGACGTGAACAAATGAGGAGACGCATAAACCCTCCCGAGGGGGTGATGGAAACACCCGAGCTTATTTGTATCCCGACGCCTGTGTTCTCCATAACATTCTGAGGTGGCATCCCAATCAAAAGATGGCGCGGGGTGCACTCCATACGCTTCGGACAGCATATCCAGAATACTTTGTGCTAACGTCCCCTTTTCTTCGGGTGAGAGTGTTGAGAAGTTTTCTCGGGACACCGCAAAATAGCTCAACGTTTTTGCATTATAACACAAAACGCGTGTCAGTGACTCCATGCCCGTTACATGCATATCAACCACACTCTCTGGAATAGGGTATTTTGTATTGATAAATTCTAATGTTCTGCCATCCAGCACAACCTGCGCTGCAAAGCGCAAAACCGGATCCAGCGCCTCATTCGCAACATAAATCTCATCATCTTCAGGTTCAGGAAGTCTATAACGAACATAGGCATCCACCAAATCTCTTACCCCGTTTCTGAATCTCGCATCAAATGGATAATATTTATTTCCTTCCATCTGTTGAGCCCAAACCGATCCTATCCCAAGAAATGAATTCATATCCCGAACCTGCCCGATCCAATCTTTGGCCAGCTCCATCTTTTCGCCCATAAGATAGAGGGCAATGGCACCGCCTATAAAAACACCCTCCGATTTCTCCTTTGGATAAATATCCCAAAAGTCCGGATCGTTTTTCGAGATATATTCAATGACAGAAAGGAACTTCCTGGTATAAGTGTGAGATGCGACAGAAAGAGGAGGAATTTTATCGCGGGGAAACAAGGCCTCCAGATCTTCCCATGAGGGATTCATGTTACCAAGAGCATCCTCATAGGAAGGTTTATGACTGTTGTCTCGTAATCTGGACAAATAATCGCGCCGACTTTCCCCGGGTTTTTGAGCAGTAACGCCACCCCTCTCCGCAGCGGCAGCAAACAATTCGTCAAAATTCTGCTTCATAATATCACCCCAAATAATATACTTCATTCGATTCATAACCCGAAAAAAGAGCCTCCAATATTTCTGGATCATCAACTGAACGGACTATAATATAAATTTTTCATAATTGCACGAAAAAACGCCCTGCAGGGTTTTTTCCGCAGGGCGTTTTAAAAGGTTTATTTTACGACCATTGCGCCTAAGCGGCGACGGCCACAGGAACCGTCATATAACGGGCCGATTCCATCGCGGTCGCCGCCGCATTCACCGCCGCTGCGATGCGCACCGCACATTGGATCTGCGCGCTGGACATTCCGGCTTTCTGCAACTGGGCTTCGTGGGCATCCAGACACATACCACACCCGCTGATGGCGGATACAGCCAAGGACCACAATTCAAAATCCAGTTTATCCACTCCGGGATTGGCGATCACATTCATGCGCAACTTGGCCGGAAGACTTTGGTATTCCTTGTTGCTCATCAAATGCACCGAACGATAATACACGTTGTTCATCGCCATGATGGAGGCGGCCGCGCAGGCGGCTGTCCGGGCTTCGGGGCTCAGATGCGTTGCCGCATCCGCGCTGATCGCCGTGATGACATCCTTTTGGCGCGTGGCCAGAGCACAGGACAAAAAGCATCCCCACAGTTGTTGGGGAGTCAGGGTTTCTTCCCCCGCCAAAGTGGACAGATTCAACTTGATGTCCTTTGCGTAGTCCGGCAACGCCTCGCGCAAGTCTGACAAAGAGGCTGTCATGTTAGGCCGCCGCTTTGGTCAGGTCGATATGATCGCCACCGACCGGACGGTTGCAAGGGCACAATTCGTCGGTTTGCAACGCATCCAGAATCCGCAGGATTTCTTTGGGATTGCGGCCAACGCTCAGGTTATTTACCGAGACGTGCTGAATGACGTTGTGCGGGTCAACAATATAGGTTGCGCGATACGCGACACCCGAATCCTCACGGATCCCCAGACCATCCACCAAAGATCCATTGGTGTCGGCAAATTGCCATTGGTTCAGGTTGTGCAGGTCTTTGTGTTCACGGCGCCACGCCAGTTTGCAGAACTCGTTGTCAACACTGCCGCCCAGACATACAGTGTCACGATCGGCAAAATCGCTGTCTAGTTTGGCAAATTCCACGATTTCGGTCGGGCACACAAAGGTAAAGTCTTTGGGATAGAAATAAAAGACTTTCCATTTCCCTTCAAAGCTCTTTTCCGTCAATGTCTGGAATGCGGACTCGCCGTTTTCTTCGTGCTTCATGAATTTTGGTTTAACGCCCGTAATTTCGAACTCCGGCAAATGATCTCCAACACCAAGCATGGGTAACTCCTTCTTTTTAAAATGTGACTTTATGGGAGGTAAAATGCGCCGACTGGATCAAAAAATCCAATGAATTATTTTGTTTCTATTTATAGATTTTTTCTATAAATTAATTGATAATATATAGGAAAAATCATAAATGCGCCTTCCCACCCTGCGCCAGTTGCAATATTTCGTTGCGGTCGCCGATACCCTGTCCATCAGTCAGGCGGCAGAGCTGTGTCACGTCACCCAACCCAGTCTGAGCGTCGGACTGTCCGAACTGGAGGATCTTCTGGGCACTCCGTTGTTCGAGCGGCGCACCCGCAACGTCCAGCTAACCCCCACCGGAACCACCCTTTTGCGCGACGCCAAAGCCATTCTGCGGCAAAGTGAAAATCTGGTTCATCTGGCACATGCGCAGAGAGCGCCTTTATCCGCCCCTTTGACTCTGGGGGTTATTCCAACCATTGCGCCCTATATCCTGCCCAGGCTTTTGCCGTTGCTGCAGACAGAATTCCCCCAACTGGATCTGCGTTTGAAAGAAGACCTGACCGGACGCCAACTGGATGACCTGAAACGCGGGGTGGTGGATGTGGTCTTGATGGCCTTTCCCTATGACGCGCCACAGACCGAGAGCCTGATCCTGTGGACCGAGCCCTTCTTTCTGGCCAAAGCCTCCGGAAGGGATCGATCGTCTGCGGATAGCGTGACACTGGACGATTTACAGCACGAAACCATTTTGTTGCTGGATGACGGACATTGCCTGCGCGATCATATTATCACCGCATGCCACTTGACGAATCCTGTGACGAAAACCACGCAACATACGCAACATCCCCAGCGCACCTTGGGCGCCACCAGCCTGCCAACCCTGATCCAGATGGTTCAGCACGGATACGGAGCGACGCTCCTGCCTGCCATGGCCATTACTCCGTCCGATCCCCCCAAGGGATTGACCATCCAGCGTTTTGCCAATCCACAGCCCACGCGCAAAATCGGCCTTGCCTGGCGCTCCGGCGACCCACGCCGCGCGGATTTCCACCTCCTCGGCGCCCTGATCACCCGAGCAGGAGGACGGTCATAATGATATTCACGTTTCATCCGCCTTTTCCCTCTTTTGGCCCTCTTTTTTCCCAAAAGAGGAGACACCTACACCAAAAGAGTTCCCCTTCTTATACAAAATCGCTCTTGCATCACCATATTTATTATGGTAACAATTCTGCATTATAAATAACTTATTAAAAAATTAATCTTTAAGGTGTGTGTATGGAAATATGGCCTTCCATGAAAAGAATCCGCGATGCCTTCCAACGAGCGGCAGAATCCCCAAGAGTTCAAGAATTAAAGGATGAATTGGCCGCAGCACAGGCCGAGATAGAAAAATTAAAAGTTGATCTGGCACACGCAAAAGAGCAAGCAACCACAGATGACTTAACGGGCCTTGCCAACAGAAAAGGTCTTCAGAATGCTATACATAGTGAAATGAAGCGCCTATCACGTCAAGAAAAAGGTAGCTTTGCCCTACTCCTTTTTGATTTAAACGGATTTAAACCGGTTAATGATACGCATGGACATATCTACGGAGACGAATGTCTAAAAGAGATCGCCAAAAGGCTTGGAGTTAGCGTTCGAACCAGCGATACCGTCGGTCGATTGGGCGGGGATGAGTTTGTTATTGTGGCATACAACACAACCCAGGCCGCATCTGCAGCCCATTTTCAGCAGCTTTGCGATGATATTTTTGCCCCAATAATGCTTTCAAATGGCCGAACCGTCCAAGTTGGTTGCAGCTTTGGAGTTGTAGAATATGATCGTTCTCAACAACCGCCTCGTCTGTCAGAAGAGGCTATTGCACAAATCACCAAAGACCTATTAGAGGTCGCCGATAAGAAAATGTACAAGATGAAAGAAAAAGAAAAGGCAAGAGGAGAGACAAATGGAGCAAACCAACAAGGTTCTTTGTATCTCCCAGCTCCCCCGAGCCCCGAACCCAAGATGGCATAACGAGTCTCGATATCGTAAACACTATTGTATTGGTTTTATCTGTAGAAGTCAGTATTTAATCCGACAGTGTTTAGTCCCAGAGCCTTCAGGGACCGGTTTATTTTAAATAAGTCTGGTTTTGATGACCAGATATCCATCACTGTATCGTAAGGAGATTTGAACTTCAAGGCTTTCAGTTTGCGCTGGAAATTATACGCTAATAAAAAGG
>CAZMZK010000075.1:0-6757 GCA_964570705.1 uncultured Micavibrio sp. | reverse complement strand
TGGATTTGGGCGCAAATCTGGAATGCACGTCTGCGATGCTGGTGCAATTTGCCATTCTGGGGTCGGTTTATGCGCGGGTGGTGCGCGGTCATGCTCAGCCAAGTGTCGGATTGTTGAATATCGGATCCGAAGACGTCAAAGGCCATGACGAAATTCGTGAAGCCGCAGCCGTTTTGCAGCAAGTCAAATTTCCCGGGCGTTATGCCGGTTTTGTTGAAGGGAATGACATTCCGATGGGAACGGTGGATGTTGTGGTGACCGATGGGTTTACGGGCAATGTCGCGTTGAAAACCGCCGAAGGTGTCAGCAAGTTGATTACCACCGTGTTGAAACGGAAATTAAAAGCCTCTCCTTTGGCGATGTTCGGGGCTTTGTTGGCGTCGGGGGCTTTAAAAAAATTAAAGAATGAAATGGATCCGCGTCTCTACAATGGCGGGATGTTTTTGGGGCTGGATGGCGTGTGTGTCAAAAGCCATGGCGGGATGGATGCGATTGGATTTTGCAATGCGATTCTTCATGCCGCTGAAATTGCCGACAAAAATTTCAACGTGCGTGTGGCGGCCGAGATAGCCGAAGTTATGTCACAGGAACAGCAGATCAAATCTGTTTTGCCATCGGCTGAACCCAACGTACAAGAAATGGTATCCTGAAGACGATGACGATGATGCGTTCTGTAATTCGTGCAACGGGCTCTTATTTGCCTGACAAAGCTTTAACCAACGCCGATATGGCTAAATTAGTCGATACCAATGATGATTGGATCGTACAACGCACCGGAATCAAGCAACGACACATTGCCGCCGAAGGGCAGGCAACATCGGACATGGCCATTCGTGCCGCGACCCGCGCCCTTGAATCTTCGGGGCTCAATGCGGATGATATTGATGGTGTGATTGTGGCGACAACAACACCGGATCAATCCTTTCCTTCGGTGGCGGTGCGTGTGCAGGCGGCTTTGGGCTTGCGTGCCGGGCCTGCTTTTGATGTGCAGGCGGTCTGCTCTGGCTTTGTGTATGCGCTGTCGGTGGCCGATGCGATGATCCAATCCGGTGCGATGCGCCGTGTTATTGTGATCGGGGCTGAAAAAATGTCATCCTTGATCAATTGGGAAGACCGTACCACCTGTGTTTTGTTCGGGGACGGGGCAGGGGCCGTTATTCTGGAAGGGCAGAAGGATGCAACAAACGGCGTTCTCTCAACCCATCTTTATGCTGATGGCCGTTTGAAAGATTTGCTTTATACCGATGGGGGCGTTTCCACTACGGGGCAAGCCGGACATATCGTGATGCACGGCAAAGAAGTGTTCAAGAATGCCGTGACGTTGATGGCTGATATTGTTCAGGAAGTGCTGGATAAAAACACGATGACCTCGGATCAGATCGATTGGTTGGTGCCGCATCAGGCAAATTTGCGCATTATTTCCGGAACCGCTGAAAAACTGGGGATGGGCATGGATCGGGTTGTGGTCACCGTTGACCGGCATGGCAACACATCGGCGGCCTCTATTCCATTGGCGCTTGATACGGCTGTGCGTGATGGACGCATTCAACGCGGTCAAACCTTATTGCTCGAAGCCTTGGGTGGTGGTTTGACGTGGGCAGCGGCACTGATTAAGTATTAGTCTTAATCCGCGCGCTTTTACTGTATCCCTGCTACTGTATCTTCTGATTCCCGTTCTGGAAATTTTCCCGGGAATGGTTCTTTTTTTATGCTATACTTTGCGCATGGAACGTCTGACACAAAAAGCAATTGCAACCGTGCAAACCATCCCTGACCATGCTGTGTATGGTCAGGTGACCAAAGTATTGGGGTTGTTGGTGGAAATTGCGGGATTTGGTCGCGATGTATCGGTGGGGTCGATGGTGCATCTGCGGCCGGAACCGGATCGGGATATTCCGTGCGAAGTCGTGGGGTTCCGCGATAATCGCGCGTTGTTGATGCCGTTCGGTGCCTTGGAAGGCGTGGGGCTTGGCTGTATGGCTGTGATACAGGAAACGCGCCCCGTTGTGTTTCCGTCCGAGAAATGGTTGGGCCGTGTGATTAACGCGCTTGGCCACCCGATTGACGGGTTGGGGGCGCTGCGGTCGGGGGCAACACCTATTCCTTTGAAGAATGCGGCTCCTCCGGCGCATGCGCGGCAACGGGTTGGGGAAAAACTGGATCTGGGGGTGCGCGCCGTCAATACGTTTACGACAGTTTGCAAAGGTCAACGTATGGGGATTTTTGCGGGATCCGGTGTCGGGAAATCGGTGTTGTTATCCATGATGGCACGCTATACTGAAGCCGAAGTCACGGTCATCGGTCTGGTCGGGGAGCGTGGTCGTGAGGTGCAGGAATTTCTGGAAGATGATTTGGGGCCCGAAGGTCTGGCGCGGTCGGTGGTGGTGGTGGCCACGGGGGATGAACCTGCTTTGATGCGCCGTCAGGCCGCCTATATGACTCTGGCGGTTGCCGAATATTTCCGCAAGCAAGGCAAACAAGTGCTGTGTATGATGGATTCGGTCACCCGCTTTGCAATGGCCCAGCGCGAGATCGGGTTATCGGCGGGGGAACCTCCGACGACCAAAGGTTATCCGCCCACGACCTTTGGAGAACTCGCGCGATTGTTGGAAAGGGCCGGGCCCGGGGTTGCGGGCGAGGGCGCCATTACCGGATTATTTACCGTACTGGTCGAAGGGGATGACCATAACGAACCCATCTCGGATGCCGTGCGCGGGATTGTGGACGGGCATATTGTGATGGAACGGGCGATTGCCGATCGGGGCCGCTATCCGGCGATCAATGTCCTGAAATCGGTGTCGCGGTCGTTGCCCGGGGCCTTTACCCCGCAACAAAACGATATTTTCCGCAAATCAAAACAATTGATTTCTTCCTATGAAAACATGGCCGAGCTGATCCGTTTGGGGGCTTACCGCAAGGGAAGCGATGCCCAAGTGGACGAAGCGATTTTACTCTACGCCGATATCGAGGATTTCTTGGCCCAGCGCAAAGGGGATCATGCCACGATTGATGACAGCTTTGCGCGTCTTGCCGCCATTCTCGGGATGAGCTACACGGCAGGATTGTAGTTTTCCCATAATGTAAAAATCCGTTGCATTTTGAGGCGTTATTGTACATAACCCTGAAAAGGATAGGCAAAAGCATGTCTTGAATATCATCAGCATAGATAGGGTGACGTCATATGGGTGGAAGAGATAATAAAGCCACGATTCGTAGGCAGTTTGGCGAAGGGGCAAAAAATCATCGGGACCTTCCTGTTTCTGTGGAATCCATTTATCGCGTGTGTCAGGCGTTACAGACTACAGGGCAGCATTTCAATAGCCAGAAAATGGGATTGGATTTACGCTTTTTCCTTCGTGAAGAAGGAGGGGATGAAACGTCTGTCTCCTTTGATTGTGTGGATGGGATATACGTGCAGGAACACCTGGATCAGAACGGGGAATGTGGGTGGGCTCTTTCCCGGCAGGTTGGGGCGGATCTCCATCTGATTTTGAATATATATCTGTTTCTGGATGCGGATGATAAAGAGGCCACAGTCTCTCTGGGGTTGGGATTTCCGGAGGATCAAGATCAATTTGCTATTCAGGAAATTGAATGCTCTTCTAAAAACGGGGGGATTCCGCATAGAAAATTGGCAGAGGCTGTTAGGGACGGCATATGTACGGCGATTATGGGGTCAGGGGCGACAGGTTTGCTTATCACGATTAGGCAGAGCTTGGTGGGCGAATTTTATCGTGTGTATACCGAAAAACTGGGGCTGAGGGAAACGCTCGCATCAGGCGTTGATGGTCATGATAAAAGATGTTCTCCGTCCCCTTAGGAGACCATGGAAACTTTTGTGTATCAGGCGGGAAGGCTATGATGGAAGAGGATGGCGAACTGGCTGAGAGCGAGTTTCCAATCTCTGGGAGGCATGATGGCAGAAAGTCTGGCGTTTTTCAAGGCGAGATAGATGAGCTTGAGAGCGGCATCGTCAGAAGGAAAGGATCCTTTGGTTTTTATGACCTTTCTGATTTGCCTGTTGGCGGCTTCGATGGTGTTGGTGGTGTAGATCACTTTTCTGATCTGAGGTGGATAAGCGAGGAAGGGAATGATGTTGGCCCAATTATCGCGCCATGATTTAGCGATGGTTGGATATTTACAGGACCACGTATCATCGAACGCCTCAAGAGCTTGGAGTGCAGCCTGTACGCTTGCTTAAATCACCCAGTGTCTGACGGGCAATGCTGTAGGCTTGATAGGCCTCCGTTACCCCCTTGGTTGAAGGCTGTTTATGCTCGCGCCACGCGTGGCGACATTCATGGCAACGATACCTTTGTTGCCCTCTTGAATGACCATCTTTTTTGACCTGAAAGCACCCGCATACAGGGCAATTTTTTGTGACATTCTAAAAATCCTCGTTTCTTCCTTATATATCATAAGGTTAAAACACTTTCAGCCACCCACTTTTGACCATTATGCCAAAATTCCTCTGAAATTCCTTTGAATCCATTGAAAATTGCATCTAAAGAATCCTTCATTTTTTCTGCAAAGAAGGATGGCAAGGATTTGACAATTCTCTTTCTGTCGGGTTTGATGCCGGAAACCATTTTTGATAAGGATATATTCTATGACGACCCGCCCATCCGGACGCACGCCCGACCAACTTCGCCCTGTCGAGATTACCTCGGGAGTGTCCAAACATGCCGAAGGATCCTGTTTGATCAAATTTGGCGATACGCACGTGTTATGCACGGCAACTGTCGAAGAAAATGTTCCCGGGTGGATGAAAAATTCCGGCAAAGGGTGGGTGACCGCCGAGTACGGGATGTTGCCGCGTGCCACCGAAAAGCGCACGGATCGCGAAGCAGCAAAAGGCAAACAAACAGGTCGGACGCAGGAGATTCAACGACTGATCGGGCGGGCGATGCGCGCGGTGGTCGATTTGCAAAAACTGGGCGAGCGTCAGGTCAAGTTGGATTGCGACGTGATCCAAGCCGATGGCGGCACACGCACCGCGGCGATTACCGGATGTTATGTGGCGCTTTACAACGCGTTTGATTATTTGATGACCATCGGGTTGTTAAAAGAGATGCCATTAAAAGACAGTATTGCGGCCATTTCGGTGGGGATTTATGGCGGCGTTCCGGTGTTGGATCTGGATTATGCCGAAGATTCCACCGCCGATACGGATGCCAATTTTGTCATGACGGGATCCGGCGGGATTGTTGAAATTCAAGGCACGGCCGAAAAAGACCCGTTCAGTGAAACCGAGTTTTTAGAGCTCTTAAGCCTTGCCAAAAAAGGCTGTGCCGATTTGAAAGAGATTCAGAAAAACGTATTGGGGCAATAGTTTCGATGATCACACAACTTGTTCTCGCCACACATAACAAAGGCAAAGTCGCTGAAATATCCGATATGCTGGCCCCCTTCGGGATCACGGTTCTCTCGGCCGGAGCTTTGGGGTTAGCGGAGCCTGCCGAGACAGAAACCACCTTTGTCGGAAATGCTCTGATTAAGGCGCGTGCGGCGGCCAAAGCTTCGGAATTGCCATGTCTGGCCGATGATAGCGGGTTATGCGTTGCGGCTTTGAAGGGGGATCCGGGTGTGTATTCGGCCGATTGGGCGGGGCCGGACAAAAATTTCCAACTGGCGATGCAAAAAGTATGGGACGGAATGAAGGACGCTGCGGATAAATCGGCGTATTTTATCTCGGTTCTGGCGTTGGTGATGACGGATGGATCCGAACATCTGTTCGAGGGGCGGTGTCAGGGGCAGATTGTTTGGCCACCCCGTGGGGATGGAGGATTTGGATATGACCCGATATTTGTGGCGGATGGAGAAACCCGCACCTTTGGCGAGATGACGATATCCGAGAAAAAGGCTTTTTCCCAACGCGGCAAGGCCTTTGATTCGTTCAAATCCTTCCTCCTTGATAGCGGACAATCATAAACAGGCATAAACAGGCATAAACAGGCATGGCGTTCGGGATCTACCTTCATTGGCCATTTTGCAAATCGAAATGCCCGTATTGCGATTTTAATTCGCATGTGGCGGAGTCGATTGATCATGCCCGATGGGCAGCGGCCTATGAACGGGAATTGGATTATTGGGCGACCTTAACGCAGGATCGCGTGGTCGATACGGTGTTTTTCGGGGGAGGGACTCCGTCCTTAATGACCCCAGAGACCGTGGCGCACATACTCTCCGGCATTCAGAAACGGTGGCGTGTCCGCAACGATTGGGAAGTTACGCTGGAAGCCAATCCGACCTCGTTTGAAACCGGAAAATTCCGCGATTTTTCTGCGGCGGGGGTTAATCGTGTCTCCATCGGCGTTCAGTCACTGATTGCCGAAGATTTAACGTTTCTGGGGCGTGAACATTCGCCGGATCAGGCGCGTTACGCGATCGCAGAGGCGCAAGCCCTTTTTCCGCGCCTATCCTTTGATCTGATCTATGCGCGGCCACATCAGACCCCTGAGTCGTGGAAACGGGAATTGCAGGATGCGTTAACCCTATCCCCCACACATTTGTCGTTATATCAATTGACGATCGAGCAGGGCACGCCCTTTTACACGCGGTATGCACGGGGCGAGTTTGTGGTTCCCGAGCAGGATTCCGCAGCCGATTTATATGATGTGACCCAAGAGGTGATGGATGCGGCGGGGCTGCCTGCCTATGAAATTTCCAATCACGCGGTGGCGGGGGAAGAATCGCGCCATAATCTGATCTATTGGCGGTATGAGGATTATGTCGGAATTGGTCCGGGAGCACATGG
>CAZMZK010000074.1:0-6789 GCA_964570705.1 uncultured Micavibrio sp. | reverse complement strand
GGCGGAAAACCTAAACGGAACGTTACCAAAAGATCATTTTTCCAGCAATTGACCATCATCCCGCATCACAACGTAAATCGCCGGAATAACAAGCAACGTTAACAATGTCGAAGATATAAGTCCAAACAGCAAGGAAATCGCCAATCCCTGGAAAATCGGGTCCGCCAGAATCACGACCGCCCCGATCATCGCGGCCAACGCCGTCAACAGGATGGGCCGCGCCCGAATGGCCCCTGCTTCCAATAAAACCTCGCGCAGACTCCCCGGTTGTTGGCGACGGTGGCGAATAAAATCCACCAACAGGATCGAATTCCGGACAATTATGCCTGCCAAGGCAATAAACCCGATCATCGAAGTTGCGGTAAAGGCCGCGCCGAAGATCCAATGCCCGAACAAAATCCCGATCAGAGTCAAAGGCACAGGGGTCAAAATCACCAAAGGCAGGGTATAACTGCGGAATTGGGCCACAACCAGAACATAAATCCCCAATAAAGCCACCATAAAGGCCGCCCCCATGTCGCGGAAGGTCACATAGGTAATTTCCCATTCACCGTCCCATAACAGCGTGACCTTTTTTTCGTCCAGAGGTTGCCCGTGGAAGGTAATATCAGGGCGTTGTCCATCAGCCCATGTCATATCACGAATGGCGTCATCCACCGCGAACATGCCATAGATAGGGGCTTCATAGGCTCCGGCCAATTCGGCCTGCACCATTTCTGCATACCGTCCATCACGGCGGTAAATCGGCCATGACCCCGCCTCGTTGGTGCCAGTCACCACATTCCCCAATTCGACCACGGCTTTATTTCCGGGAATCTGGTTGGCCGGTACAGGAACCGAGGCCAGATATTCCCCCCATGTCATATCCGATTTGGGTAACCGCACAGAAATCGGCAACGGATTTCGATCTTCTCCACGATGGGAATACCCGACGACGGTGCCATTCATTAAATACGAAATCGTGTCATACACATCATTTTGCTGCACCCCGAAATATTCCAATTGATCCTGATCGATCGACAGGCGCCAATGGGGGCGAGGAATCCCGACGGTGTTATCCACGTCCACAATAAAGGGGACCGATTGAAAGGCTTTTTGAACCTGTTCCATCGCATGGCGCCGTGTCGCCGCATCCGGCCCATAAATTTCGGCAATCAATGTCGCCATCACAGGGGGCCCTGGGGGGACCTCCACCACTTTGACCGATGCCCCAGCCGGCAATGCCAGATCTTTTAACACTCCACGGATTTCCAAGGCGATATCGTGGCTGGTTTTATGGCGTTCGTCTTTCGGGGACAGGTTGACTTGCAATTCTCCCTGTTCCGGAGCTTGCCGCACAAAGTAATGACGCACCAGCCCGTTAAAGTTAAATGGCGCGGCAGTTCCTGCATAGCTTTGAAAATGAAGGATTTCGGGGATGACAGCTATTTTATTGGCCACCTGAATCATCAAACGGTCTGTGTCTTCCAGAGTAGACCCTTCCGGAAGATCAAAGACCAAGGACAATTCGGGTTTATTGTCAAACGGCAATAATTTGACCACAACCGATTTGGTGGCAAACAACACCAACGATGCCAGAGTGGCCGCCCCGATCATCCATAGAAATTTTCGGGATGCCGCCCGTGTGGAAATAATCGGACGCACGACCCGTTGAAAATAAAGACCGATTTTATCCGGCCCCTGATGGCCGTGGAAATCAGGGGATTCGGGGGAATGATGTGGCATTCTGGCCGAAAAGACACGCATCAACCACGGGGCCAAAGTCACGGCAACCACAAAAGAAATCAGCATCGCAATCGATGCATTCACGGGGATCGGTGCCATATACGGGCCCATCAATCCCCCGACAAACAGCATGGGCAACAAGGCAACAACAACCGTCAAAGTTGCCAGAATCGTTGGGTTTCCGACCTCCGCCACTGCATCAATGGTGGCCTGAATGCGTGAGCGTCCATCATTCATGGCCCAGTGGCGCGAGATATTTTCCACCATCACCACCGCATCATCCACCAGAATCCCGATCGAGAAAATCAGGGCGAACAAACTGACACGGTTGATCGTATATCCCAACAACCACGATGCAAACAACGTCAACATAATCGTGGTCGGAATGACCACAAAGGTGACAGCCCCTTCGATCCATCCGATCGCCCATCCGATCAACACTACAATACTGACGGTGGCCAATCCCAAATGAAACAGCAATTCATTGGCTTTGTCATTGGCGGTGGCTCCGTAATTACGGGTAACCACGACATCCAGATCATCCGGAATCACACTGCCTTTCAACAGCGACACCTTTTTCAAGACGTCTTCCGAAATGACAACCGCATTCGCACCTGCCCGTTTGGCAATGGCCAACGTTACGGCCGGACGCATATTCAAGTGCGCCGTTCCCGCTTCGGTCGCATTTTCAGGGCGGTCGAGCATAGCCACACGGGAGGTCATCGGTTGAGGCCCCATGACAATGCGGGCCACATCCCCGACATACACAGGACGCCCGTCGCGTGTTGTCAGCAACAACAAACCGATATCGGGAATCCCTTGCAACGTTTGGCCCGCTTTCACGCTTTTATACAGGCCACCGTTTTGCACATATCCCGCATCAAACGAGCGATTGGCTTCCTGAATTTTGGCCACCAATTGCTGCAACGTCACACCATAGGCTGCCAATTTTTCCGGATCCGGCTCCACACGGATTTCTTCGGGATTTCCCCCTGAAATATAGGTCAGACCAATATCATCCAATTTGATAATGTCGGTGCGCAATTTCTCGGCAATCTCATAAAGGGCCGCATCCGTCCACCGCGCCGCCGCCGTTTGTTTCGGGGTCAGCGTCAAGGTCACAATCGCCACGTCATTAATGCCATGGCCGGAAATCAACGGCTCGGGAATGCCCACAGGAATTTTATCATAGTTGGAACGGATTTTTTCATGGATCCGCAAAATGGCATCATCGGAGTTGGTGCCCACCTTGAACCGCGCCGTGACCATCACGCGATCATCAGCGGTTTGACTGTACACATGTTCCACGTCACTGACGCTTTTAACAATGGCTTCCAGAGGTTTGGTGACTAACTCCGCCGCATCGGGAGCCTTTAACCCATCGGCACGAACCGAGACATCAATCATCGGCACCGAAATTTGCGGCTCCTCCTCACGCGGGATGGATACCAAGGCAATCAGCCCCAGAATAATCGCTGTGAACAGCAACAAAGGCGTCAACGGCGATGTGATGGTGGCGCGTGTCAATAATCCGGATAATCCAATAGACATGTGCACGTCCCCTATGGCAATAACAGAATGTCGCCGCTCCGAAGACCGGACAATATTTCAACCTGGGATGAATCACGGGACTTGCGGGCACATTGAATGGGCACTTCGATGCCCTGCCCCTCTTGCCCCGATTTGACGCGGACATAATCCACACCCGAGCGCGTTGTTATATATGTTTGAGGAATCAAAATGGCCGGACGTTCCGTGGTAGACACCCACACACGCACCCGTTCCCCCACAAAATAATTTTCCAGATCCGGCACCACAATATCCGCCTGTACCCGCCCATTTTCAATGGCAGGATAGACCAGAGCAATTTCGCCTTCGGTCGATTTCCCGTCTAATTTTCCTTGGCCCATCTCACTCGCATCCAGACGGATTTTATCCCCTTTGCGCAAGAATTGTGCATGCCGTTCCGGCAATTGAATCCGCAGGATATAGGAGTCCATGGCAATTGTTGCAATCGTTTCCCCCGCCATCACCACAGATCCAGAGGTCAACGGCACATGAAGAACACGTCCCGACACAGGGGCCAGAATCTTCCCTTCGGTCACTTGTTGCGAGATGACATCCCGTTGGGATTTTCGCGCTTTCAAATCATTGCTTGCGGAACTGGCTGTCGCTTTTGCCGCATCCAGAGTGGATTGGGCCACGGCCCCCGTCCCGATCAGGGCCTGTATCCGTTTCAAATCCGCATTGGCCTTTTCACTTTGCGATTCCAACCCGATAATCTGGGCCTCCAATGATTTGGATTGCAGTGCCAATTTTTCATCACCGACCGTTGCAATCTCTTGTCCTGCCTTGACTTCATCGCCTTCTTTGACATTCAGACTGACAATCGTTCCGGCGATCCGCGCCCGCGCCGGAACAACATCCACGCTTTCAACGGTCGCAAATACGACTTTCGGATCCGATACCGTTTGCGCGGCAACAGTCCATTCTTTGCCGACCTCCCCCGCCCATACGGCTGCGGTGACCATCATGCAAACCAGCATCAGGAGCACATATTTGGAAGATTTCATGAAGACACCTTTTTCGATGACGTTTTTAAACCAGATGTATGTTTTGTTTTGGCCTTCTTGAGAGACGACGACGGACCGAAACAGAAATTTTTATACAATACTTTTATCACATCTTCCGATGCATTGTGCTTTAACGCATAATAAATTGTTTGTGCACTGCGGCGAGTCACAACCAATTGGCTAAGCCGTAAAATCTGCAAATGCTGCGATACAGCAGATGGACGCATCTCCAAGAATTCCGCCAATTCCGTGACAGAGGCCTCCCCCTCGCTTAATCGGCACACAATCATCAACCGCTTGGGATTGGCAAGAACTTTCAAAAATTCTGTGGCCTTGTCAGCAGCCCGTTTCATGTGTATTATCCTTATATTCATAGTTTCGTAGATACAATATTATAATTATATGGTCAATATATCTCTGAAGCATTAAGAAGGGAGTCTTTCATGTCACATATCGTCGTATTAGGAGCCGGTCTTGGTGGCACGATGATGGCGTTCGAGATGCATGAAAAATTGCGCGAAGGCGATACGCTCACCGTTATCGGGCAGGGCCCTGTCTATCAATTCGTCCCCTCTAATCCGTGGGTTGCCGTGCGCTGGCGCGAAAAGAAAGATATCCAGATAGATCTGACGAACGTCATGGCCCGCAAAGGGATTGCCTTTGAAACCATTGGTGCCGAGCGTGTCCACCCCACTGAAAACCGGATCCGGTTAAATGATGGCCGTGATGTGTTTTACGATTATCTGGTTATTGCGACAGGCCCCGATTTGGCCTTTGACGAAATTCCAGGATTTGGCCCCGAGCATTACACCCAATCCGTCTGCCAAACCAGCCATGCCGAAAAAGCCGCCGAAGCGGTTGATGCCCTGATCAAAAATCCAGGCCCTGTTATCATCGGCGCCGCACAAGGAGCCTCGTGTTTCGGCCCTGCCTATGAGTTTGCCTTAATTCTGGATACCGAATTAAAACGGCGGAAAATCCGTGACCGCGTGCCCATGACCTTTGTGACATCGGAACCCTATATCGGACATCTGGGGTTGGATGGTGTGGGGGACACCAAAGGACTTCTGGAATCCGAACTCCGCAATCGCCATATCAAATGGGTAACCAATGCCCGCGTCAAAGAAGTCTTTGCCGACAAGATGCAGGTTGAAGAATTAACCGATGACGGTGCCTTAAAAACCACCCATGACATTCCGTTCACATTCAGTATGCTTTTGCCGGCCTTCCGCGGTGTTCCCGCCGTTCATGGCATTGAAAATTTAACCAACCCACGCGGATTTATCATGATTGACCGCAACCAACGTAACATGACCTTCCGCAATATTTTTGCGATTGGTGTGTGCGTCGCGATTCCTCCGATCGGGAAGACAGCCGTTCCGGTTGGCGTGCCAAAAACCGGATTTATGATTGAGTCGATGGTGACCGCTACGGCCCAGAATATTGCCGAATTGATGGAGGGCCGCCCCGCCAATTTTGTCGCCACGTGGAATGCGGTCTGTCTGGCCGATTTTGGCGATGGTGGGGTCGCCTTCTTCGCGCAACCGCAAATTCCGCCGCGCAATCTGAATTGGGCCTCCAAAGGCAAATGGGTGCATTACGCGAAAATCGGATTCGAAAAATATTTCCTGCACAAAGTTCATGTCGGCGAGAGCATGCCGTTCTATGAGAAATTTGCGCTCGAACTTTTGCATATCCACAAAATCAAAGAAGAAGAGGACACCCCCGCATCATGAATCTAGACCGTGCCATTTTTGCCTTTGCGGGTTGCATGACCTTGTTGAGCGTTGCTTTGACGTATTTTGTCAGTCCCTATTGGCTTTTATTTACCGCCTTTAT
This sequence comes from uncultured Micavibrio sp., assembly GCA_964570705.1. Classification (GTDB taxonomy): domain Bacteria; phylum Pseudomonadota; class Alphaproteobacteria; order Micavibrionales; family Micavibrionaceae; genus UBA1573. The sequence continues at coordinate 652 of CAZMZK010000074.1, read as the reverse complement.
CGGACTAAATATGCTGCAATCGGCCTTTACCGGATTTTGTCCGGCAGCCATCATCCTTGCAAAACTGGGTCTCCGTGAAGGCTGCGCTTTCAAAGGCCCGAAGGGCTAAGAGGCTAAAATCTTTCCAGCAGTCTACTATACCTCGACACATTGGTTATAGGATGGAACCTCGGCTTCCCAACCCAATTCCGTGGCGATTTTATCCCGCAGGGATCGGGCAGCTTCTGGCTCGCCGTGCGTGATAAAAATCCGGTGCGGAGGATGTTGTGACGCCCCACGCAGCCATGCCAGAATATCCTGATAATCACCATGGGCCGACATGCTGTCCATTTTGACAATCTCGGCCTGAACATCCCAGAACTTGCCATGAATTTTGATCGATGTTTCGCCACGGGCCAAGCGATCGCCCCGCGTTCCAGCGGCCTGATACCCCGCCAAAAGAACAGTATTCCGCCGATCACCCATATAGTGCGTCAGATGGTGCAACACACGCCCCCCCCGTTGCCATGCCACTGGCAGAGATAATAATTTTAGGAACGCCATTATGTTTGTCATTTAAGGCTTTGGACTGTTCCCGCGTGCGGACATAGATCGCCGTTTCGCATACATCCCGACACACATCGCGTGACAAACGATGATCATTCCCGTGTTT
>CAZMZK010000073.1:0-6809 GCA_964570705.1 uncultured Micavibrio sp. | reverse complement strand
GAACCCCCGACCCACGCATTACGAATGCGTTGCTCTACCCCTGAGCTACAACGGCAAATTATTGGAGCGGGCGACGGGTATCGAACCCGCGGCCCTCAGCTTGGGAAGCTGATGCTCTACCACTGAGCTACGCCCGCTCGGACAATTATTGCTCCAGTCATCTAGCCTAAAATGCGTTATGATTCCAGTCCTTTTTTATATGTCCTGTTAATATTCCCCAAATTAGGGAAAAACGGGCTTTACAAATACCCGACTCGCCGAGTAAAAAAGGACATTACAAATTTAAACTCGTTTTAAGAGTGAGGACCAATTCTATGCAAGTTTTTCGCGGTATTTCCTTTCTGGCACTTGTTGCTGCCACCTCTCTGACACTGGCAGGGTGTTCCGGGTTCAAGAGCCATTCCGAAGTCGAAGCCCTGAATGAGGCAAAAGCCGTCGGCAGCCCTTTCACACAGGCTCTATCCAAAGAATATCGGGATTTGGCGAATCGGGAACAAAATACCGAATTTGATTATGCGGATGCGCTGCATTTTGCCCGCAAAGGTTTGGCAACCTCGGCAGGGGAAATTGTGTTGCCAGAGCCAGTGTCCGATTGGAACCTGAAGCCAGAGCATGTCGAGGAATTGAACTCGGCTCGTGCACAGTTGATGATTGCGTTGGATCGTGGAGCCCGCGAGGCGTCTCCGGAGCAGGCTGCAAAAGCTCAGGCCCGTTTTGATTGCTGGATCGAACAGCAAGAAGAGAATTGGCAAAAAAATGATATTAAATCCTGCAAACAGGAATTTATCGAGGCGATGAATGCATTGGGGGGGGCTGTTGCTGCTCCTGCGACCAACGATATGATGCCTCCTGTCACCGCTGAAGTGGCTCCGAGCGGAGCTATGGCACCGGAGACAGCGAAGTATCTCGTGTTCTTTGACTTTGATGCGTCCAAAATTGATGCAGGTGGTGCTAGTGTTGTTGATTCCGTTGCGGCCGAAATCAAAAAACAGAATTTGAGAGCGGTGAACGTTGTCGGGTTTACCGACACAGCGGGCAGCAAAAAATACAACAAACGCTTGTCGGCAAAACGTGCCAATGCCGTGCGTGATGCCTTGGTGACCCGTGGCGTTGATGCAAATCTGTTGATGGTTGACAGCAAAGGGGAAGATAATCTGATGGTCCCTACGGCGGATGACGTGCGTGAACCGGCAAACCGTCGCGCAGAAGTGACCTTTGTGAAGTAATGCCCTTTCGGATGGGATATCCATCCTCTGCTAAATCAAGAAGGCCGATAAGATTTTTTCTTGTCGGCCATTCTTTTAGCTTTCATCCAAAAACTTTTCTGCAGACATGCGCCAAAAGTTTTTGGACAGACACTTGGGGCCTGTCTTTTCGGGGAGGCTCCGCTATACTTAATCGCACTTAACCGAAAAACGCTCTGCGCTCCCGAGAGACGATAAAATACGGGGGCAAAAGAGAGTCGCCCCCGTTCCATATAGGAGGGGGCTACAACGATGGCGGAGATGGCGGGATGCTTGCTGGAAGAAAAATATTTCAATCGACTCTGCTTTATGTAGTCTTGGCCGTGCTCGCAGGGGGCGGGGGGGTGATCTGGAGCCTGATGCGTTCGGACAAACCTTCTGGAACCGCCGCAATTATCACGGCGACCGTGGAGGTCGGGAATGTTCAAAAAACCATTTTGGCCACGGGTGTCTTGGAGCCTTATAAATTGGTAAGTGTCGGGGCGCAAACGTCCGGACGGGTCACAAAATTAAATGTCGAGCTCGGGCAATATGTCCGCGAAGGAGATTTGATTGCGGAGATTGAATCGTCATCACAACAAAATGCGCTGGATACAGCGAGCGCAAAAATAGCAAGTGTCAAGGCCCAGATAGATCAGGCTCGTGCCGTTTTGAAAGAAAGCGATCTGTCGTATCAACGACAGAAAGAATTGTATGCTACTCTTGCAACATCCCATGCGGAATTGGATGCCGCCGAGGCCGCCTACAATACGGCAAGAGCATCCCTGAAATCTCTCGAGGCGCAATTGGCAGAGGCCGATATTACCCGAAAGGAAGCCGAGCTCAACCTCCAATATACAAAGATCACATCCCCGATCAGTGGCAATATATTGGCTATTGTGACAAAGGAGGGCCAGACGATTAATTCCAATCAAACCACCCCAACCATTGTCAAAGTCGGATTAACCGATAAAATGTTGGTAAAAGCCGAAATTTCCGAAGCCGATGTCATCCATGTGGCTCCCGGGGCAAAGGCGTATTTTACCATTTTGGGAGATCAGGATAGAACATTCGAAGCGACTCTTGGCTCCGTAGCTCTTGCGCCTACATCAATCGAAACCACAGACACGCTGTCCCCATCCACCAATGCAAACGCCATTTATTATAATGGCCTGTTCAACGTAGATAATTCTGACGGGACGTTGAAAACATTTATGACTGCCCAGATCAATATTGTTCTTCAGGATGCCCGGAATGTCCTTACTATGCCGACCACAGGGTTGGGGAAAAAAACACCGGATGGCAGATATCAGGTTAAAGTGGTTGATAGTTCGGGAAAAATTTCTGTTAAATCTGTGAAAATCGGGGTAAATGACGGAACGCATGTCGCGATTATGGATGGCCTGAAGCAGGGAGAAAAAGTCGTGATCGTGGATGCCACCAATCGCACATTGGAAACGGATTTTAAAGGTCCCCCAAGGGTCGGTGGATTGTAGGAGGCCGCGGTATGTCATCTCCCCCCGTTCTGGAAGTCAAATCTTTAACGCGTCAATTTCCGGCGGGGGACACTGTCTTAACCGTTTTGAAGGACATAAATTTGCGGATCGCGCCAGGGGAAATGGTTGCGATCGTAGGTCAATCCGGATCAGGAAAATCGACGTTGATGAATATCCTGGGATGTCTGGATCGTCCGACGTCCGGAGAATATCTGGTCAATGGTATTTCGGTGGAAAGTTTCTCTGCCGATGCTTTGGCAGAACTGAGACGTGAGCATTTCGGGTTTATCTTCCAGAAATATCATTTGTTGAGCGATTTGACAGCTTTGGCGAATGTCGAAGTTCCTTCCATATACTCGGGAATGGATGCCAAGGCCAGAGAATCCAGAGCGACAGAATTACTCACCCGTCTGGGGCTCGGAACCCGCTTGCATCACACGCCGGGCCAACTATCGGGTGGACAGCAACAGCGTGTTTCCATTGCGCGGGCACTTATGAATGACGGAGGCATTATATTTGCGGATGAACCAACCGGAGCTCTGGATAGTGCTTCGGGAATCGAGGTCATGGGCATTTTAAAAGACCTGCACCGGAATGGGCACACGGTTGTGATTGTTACGCATGATAAAAATCTGGCAGCACAATGCGAGCGTGTCATCGAAATTCTGGATGGTGTTGTTATTCATGACAGCACAGGCAATCCTCCACCCACAGCGCCTTACATCGTGGGCCAGTATCCCGATTCTGTTCCTGAACCGCTATCCTCGGAACCTCTCTCGTCAACCCTTACCGCTGGATTTTCCGAAGCTCTTAAAATGGCATTATTGGCGATGAAAGCCAATAAACTGCGGACATTTCTGACGATGCTGGGGATTGTGATTGGTATTGCATCGGTGGTATCGGTCGTGGCATTGGGAGAAGGATCAAAGCAAAAGGTTTTACAGCAAATTTCTTCGATCGGGACAAATACGCTGGAAATTATGCCCGGAAAGGGATTCGGTGATATGCGGTCCGGAGCCGTGCGGACATTGGTTGTTCCGGATGCGGAGGCTTTGTCACGGCAAGATTATGTCGATAGCGTGACCCCCGTTGTCAGCGCGTCCAAAACAGTCAAATTTGGAAATATTGCGGCCACAGGGACGGTGCAAGGGGTCGGGGATCAGTATTTCCGGGTTAAGGGATTGACCATTGCCGAGGGAGCCTTGTTCGGAGACACCGACATCCGGAATCTTTCCCAAAACGTTGTGATTGACCAAAACACGGTCTCCACATTATTTTCCAATTTTTCCGGATCCCCCATCGGGCAGACGATTATTCTTGGATCCATTCCCGTCAAAATTATTGGGATTCTTCAATCATCCTCATCCGGATTTGGAATGAACGCGTCGAGCATGAATATCTATATGCCCTATACATCCTTGAACTCCCGCCTTCTTGGAACAAATACCTTAAGATCCATAACTGTGCGGATAGATAATGCAACAGACACGCGTGTTGCAGAAGCCGGTGTCATTGACCTTTTGACCAAACGACACGGAAAAAAAGATTTCTTTATTATCAACACAGACCAGATACGGGAAACAATCACTGCCACCACCCAAACCCTCACGATTCTGATTTCTGCAATTGCTGTCATATCCCTGATTGTCGGTGGTATCGGAGTCATGAATATCATGTTGGTTTCCGTTACAGAGCGCACATCCGAAATTGGTGTCCGCATGGCGGTGGGGGCACGGCAATCGGATATTATGCGGCAGTTTTTAATAGAAGCGACATTTGTTTGTTTGATAGGGGGGGCGATGGGTATTCTTTTGGCTCTTTTATTCGGGAGCCTCTTTGCCCAATTCAATACAGATTTCCGGTTGGTTTTTTCTGTGTGGACCATTTTGTCTGCGTGTGGGGTGTCAACCGCAATCGGTCTTGTGTTTGGGTATCTTCCGGCCCGAAACGCGGCAAAACTGGATCCTGTGACGGCCTTGTCGAGGGATTAACCCACAAAATGAAATTTACCAGTGTGATAAAAAGCCGGTTGGATAAAAAGAAGGCCGGTCGTGACTTCTTCACGAACCGGCTGAGTTTGGGTGGGTAAGGTAACTGGGGACAGCTCCCGATCAGAACGGGAACAGAATATCGTAAAGCTGTTGTCCGGTGCGGGGTTGTTGGACATCCGTAATTTGCCCTTTGCCGCCATAGGAAATTCGCGCTTCGGCAATCTGGTCATAAGAAATGGTGTTATCAATGTTGACGTCCTGTGGGCGCACAACTCCGGCGAGTTGCAGAATACGGTTTTCGTAGTTCACCCGTACTTCTTGCAAGCCTTTGATGACCATGTTGCCATTCGGCAAGACTTGGGTCACAGTGGCGGCCAGTTTCATTTTAATTTTCTCTTTACGGTCAGTTGTGCCGTCGCCTTTGTACGAGGAATCAGAGGTTCCATCGACGAGTTTGCTGGGGTTCAAGGCTTCTGGCCAGACTTGGGTCAATTTGGTTTCAACCCCCAACATACTCGGGAGACCCGCTTTTTCGGAGGTCGCGCGGCTTCTGTCCGTCGCGTTTTCCATCTTTCCTTTGTCATCGATATCAATGACCACCGTCATAATATCTCCGACGGTTTTGGCGCGTTGGTCTTTGAAGAAACCTTGTTGGGCGCCCGTCCACAAAGAGTTGGCTTGTTGCGGGAAAACCTGTTTTTCCGGCATCGGCATAGACACAGGGTTGTATCCAGCCGTTTGCGTTGGGTTTAGAATGGCCGATTGTTTGGGGGGAATACCAACCTCTTTTAAACGGTCTACGGTATTGCACGCGGTGAGTCCGGCCCCCATCAGTGCGATCAAAAGCATATTACGTGTTTTATGTGCGGTCGTGTTGGTCATCATTTACCCACCTTTCGGTTTTGATTTTTTATCTTATTGCACAACAACTAGTTTACTTCCGGTGACTTCTCCACGTATCGATTGATTGCTGGATACGTTGAGAACCCGGATGATTTCACCCTCGGCGCCGTTTTGCATGGCACGCCCTTTGGCGGTCAGTTGCAGGCCACCTTGGTTAAACTGGATCAGAATATCATCTCCGCGCGCCACTAATTGAGGCGCTTTAATATCACGGCTGCGGATGGGGACACCGGCATCGACCATGCGGATCGGGGTTTTTCCGATCAATTTATCGGCATCCACAATGGTATCGTTGACCAGATTGCGGGCGGCCACATCAACCCATTGAATGTCGCTGGAGCTGATAATATCGCTTTCTTTCATCGCACTGTTCAGGACGGGAACCTGGACCGTTTTTTCAATCAGACCGCTGACCGTGACGGTTTTTAAAGGATTGTTGGCGCTGGGGGCCGCCACAACGGCACTGAACACATCGCGACCGGGGGTATAGGTCATTTGGGCTACTTCTGCCGTTGCAGGAACATCGCCAGGCAAGGACAGGGTGGGGGCCACATTATTCAGAGACACGATAAAATTGCCCTTGACCCCGCGATTGACCAGATCTTTCTGGATCACTGCGGTAATATCGGCCGTCGACACCGTTTGGATTGTCGATCTGACAATAATCTGGTCGGCCTGGGAGGCCGGGCTCCATTTGATATTGTAGATATTGGCAATCCGTTCCAGAGCTTTGGCATTCAGAATGACGGATTGACCGGGGGAGGGGGCATTTCCCACAATCGCATCTTGTTTCGTGGGGACGTCATCAAATAAATCCGACGCTTTGACGGTGGATCCACTAATCACAGCCTCTGCTTTCAGAGTGGCCGCATTCGCAGGTTTTACCGCCACAAGCAGATAGATCAGAACATAGGCAACTACCAACACAACGGTTAAGGACTGGAATGTCATCCGGCACATAAAAAGGATGGTTTGTTGGGTATCGTCGTATTCTGTATTTCTGCGATCTGTCATTTTTTACCCACTGTCATTTGTATGTTTCTATGTGCTATCGAATATGCAAATCGTGTGCCAAAGGCCGCGCATCAGGACTTAACGTAGCTGATTCACAGTATCCATCATTTCATCCGATGTTTTGATCACGTTCGAGTTCATTTCATAGGCTCGTTGCGCCGAAATAAGCAGCGTAATTTCTT
>CAZMZK010000072.1:0-7040 GCA_964570705.1 uncultured Micavibrio sp. | reverse complement strand
CATGAACCGAATCATATTTTAATAAATGGGCGTTGGTTTTGGTATCGGCCAAATCGTTAATGGCGACCAATTCAATGTCGTTGCGGTTCGATTCGTATAAGGCTCGTGCGACCAGACGGCCAATCCGGCCAAATCCGTTAATGCCTACTTTTACAACTGTCATGATAAAACTCCTTGAAGGATTTGAAAAAACAATGAAGGGAGATCCTTGGGGGGTTATTCGCCATCAATATCAATGTCCAGAATGGACATGTTCAGGTCATAGGAGGTCTCGCCTTCGTCTTCGTCTTTATAGACAACGGCAATAAATTCACCGTTAATCAGAACCTCGAGGGAATCTTCGACTTTTCGGTCGCGCAGCGCAATGCCGGGATTTCCGAATTTTTTTTGCAGATAGGTTTGTAATTTTACGATTTCCGATTTTTCAAAAGCCATGTTCTTTTCCTTTTCTTGCTGTCCTTTTTAACGCCTATATTGCGCCCAGTCCAGATGAAATCTGTGTTTCGATCTGTTTGCACAGGGCTTTTCTGTCGGTGGAGGCGTCCGGAGTGAGGGGAGGAAGGAATGTCAGTCGTACGGTGGCGCCTTTGGTTTGCAGAAAATCCCAGATATGGGGGGCAAATTCCATATCGGCATACCAGGCGTAGAGGTCGCGGCTGGCCGGGGTGAGAGGTTTTCCGTCTACATCTATCAGGTCAATGATAAAGGGTTGAAGGGTGATGGGGGCGGCCTCCTTGGGTTGGGCAATGGAAAAGAGGCTGGATTTGAAGGGGAGAACGCTGGTCCCGACCGACGAGGTGCCTTCCGGAAAGAGAATCAGGCTTTTTCCTTGGCTGACCATATGGTCAAGGGCATTGGCCACTTTCTTGGCATGGGCGGAGGTTCGGCTGATAAACGCGGTTTGTTGTAATGTGCCAAGGTATCCAATGACTGGCCAATGGGCAATATCTTCTTTGGCAATAAAGGAGGCTTTCAGAACCGAACCTATGGCCGGAATGTCAAGATAGGACAAATGGTTGCCGACATATATCACTTGTTTTCCTTGCAGCGGGGTGCCTTTGAGTTCTACGTGTAACCCAATAATCCGGCAGGCGACTTTATGCCACATCCAGGGAAGGATATAGGCGGCAGGGCCTTTGTTCCATGGGAATAGGCATAGCTGTACGATGAGAGAGGGAATGGTCCAGAGCAGAATTAGCAGGATTTTGGTGAAGGCAATTATTTTCTTCATGAGGGGCATGACCGCAGAGGGGAGGGGTTAACGGGAGGTGTCAATCTGCATCCGCTTTGTTTGAAACAGGATCGGACACAAAGCTTTTTGAAAAATCTGTGTCGCGGACAACATCTTTTTGTAGTTTTCGCTCGAAGTGTTTGACGTATTTTGATGAGACACTATGAGTCGGAAGAACAATGCACACATCAATACATTTCAGGTCTTGATCCAGAAACGCGCCCTTACCGATGAAGGCCCCCAGACGGAGATAGCCCTTGACGAGAGGAGGAAGTGCGGCAAATACCCGTTTGGCATTCAGCGTCTCTTTTTCTGGAAGGGAAAGTCCGTCGGTGCAGTCCGGCAAGGCCACGGGGCAGAGGTTTTCCGGAGGTGTATGATAGTGCGCCAGATAGGCAAGTTGGTCGGCAATCTGTGCGGGGTCTGTTTCCTGAAAACTGGCGCATCCGAACATCAGGTCGATGTCATGCGTGGCCAGATAATCGGCAATGCCTTGCCACAGTTTTTGCATGACATGTTTGGTGCGATAATTGGGAAGAACACAGGATCTGCCAAGCTCCAAAAGTTTTGCGCCACTTTGAAGAAGCGGCGTAATATCGAATTCATGTGAGGAATAAAAAGGCAAATGTGATGGCAAGCGGCTTTGTTGGAACAGGCGATATGTCGCCACAATACGCTGTTGTGGGTCAGAGAGGGATTCATCAACCGCAATCAAATGGTCGGCATAGGGATCGTAATCATCAAAATCGCGTTGCTGGGCCTCTACATCCGGTGGGGCGGGGACCTGAAATTCCTCATAAAAGACTTTATAGCGGAGTTTTTGGGCCGCCATAATTTCATCGGGTGTTTCCGCCAAACGAAAAATAATGCTGCTGGAGTGATCTTCGGCGGAAGGGCCTGCATCGGCAGGGGATTGGGCAATACTCATCGTCACTGTATTGGTCTCTTTGTATACATCGTCGCTTGTGTTGTCCTCATCCTTAACAATTTGGTGCAACGCGTCAAGGAATCATTTTTCTTCGTTTCCTCACCGGGATCATATAAAGTGAACCCCTTCTTTTGCGTACATGGACTCAATAATTTAATAGAATCCTAATGTTTTCATAATATGATTACTGTTATGGGACAGGATTATACACGTGACCGTGTTGAAAAGGCTCTCCGCACTGCGGGGATTGATCCTCATCAAAAAGAGGGGCAAATCCGCACCGGTATTGTTCTGGGACTTATGAATGATCCTGTTTCCGGAGGCGGAAGCAGGCGGGAGATGATCGCGACGGTCTCACGTGCGGCCAGAGTTCCTCCCGAAATGGCAGACGCAATTGTAAAAAATTTGAAGGATGGCGCAGGGGGAGCCCCCAACCTTGCGGAGCACTTTAAACAGGCTGTGACAAACGTGTTGGGGGCGATAAAGCCGGTGGCGCATGAAGCTCCCTCGACGGGGCATTGTAATGATTTGAGGAACCAGATTGAAAAAGGAGATCCTGTGGTTGTCAATGTTGCCGCGATGCGCTTTTGTGGATTAAGTCCCAACTAAGTTGACACCATCACTGGATCGCGTAATGGGCCGTAAAGGGTTTCGGGTTTGTTGAGCAAGATGGCCCATAGTCGGTCTCCATAACTAAAATGCCACCATTCGGCTGGATAATTGACGAGTCCCGATGCGGACAAGGCCGTTTGCAAAAGACGGCGATTATAAGCCTGATGTTCCGTGATATTGGGGGCGAGTGTTTTGCACGAGTCTGAAAATTCCTGCACGGCGGTTCCCATGTCCAGTTCTATTCCATCATAGGTGCAGAGTGTTATATCTATCGCGCATCCGAATTGATGTCCGCTCCCGATATGATAGGGGTTCGCAACATAATTATCGCAGAGATCAAGAATGTCTTCGTTGCGCATATCCGGATTTTCCGACCTGATTTTACGCTGGATGTCCTCCCACATTTGGACTTGTCGTGCGTGAAGGCGATAGGCTTCATAAATCATAAACGTCAAATGGGTAGGTAGCAGGGCTTTGGCAGCCAGTATTTTGCTATAGACGCTTTTTCTGAGTCTCCGGTCTTGTGAAAAACGTGGGTTTATAAAAAGTCCGTCAGCCTCAGATATTTCTGTGATCTGCGGAGGAGTTTCTGTTTCGATGATATGGGGCTCGTATTTAACCATAATGTGCAAAAAATCTTTCCCTGTTGGTGGCAAATGATATTCTGGGCTCTTCTCCACGTATCGTCTGGATGGTTGTGTGCGCGCCTGTTGGTTGGAAAGTCAGTTTGTCCGCAACTCTCTGGCTTGCAATATTCTCCGGGTGTACCGTTAACGTTACCTTATCAACGGCGGCATGGTGATTATAAACATATTTTATAAGGGTGGCCATGGTATTGGTTGCGATCCCTTGTCCTTGGTGGGACGGAGCAATAAAATATCCGATATCTGGTTCTTCGGTGTCAAGCCCATCAAAGGCGACATAGCCAATGCAGTGGTTTCCAGAGGAGGCAGGAAGTCGGGTAATCCAGCTCTGCGAACCATCTTTATGGTGCATTTCAGTATGTCGGGGAGGGTAGAAGAAGGTGCACTTTCCTCCGTGGGATTCTCCGGCCTCTATGGCCAATTTAAAGCTGGTTCTGAGGGGGGCGCGGGCTGCAGCAATGGCATTATGGACTAATCGTTCGGCCGTTTCTGCTGTTTTATCAAGGTTATAAAAGAAAAATCCTTCTGCGGAGGCGATCGCGCGGATGTGCGGTATATCTGCTGGACAAAACTCCCTGAGAAGATAGTTGCGATCCACGATAATGAGGGGTGTTTGCATGGCGATGTCCTGTGGGGGTGTCATTGGGGGTGTCATTGGGTGTGTTGGAGCGATTTCAATCATCATGCCGCGAGGATAGGAGTGGGGGAGGCATAAATCCAATTGTCATTTTTCATGATATGATGCATAAAATGCATCATGGAACTGACATGGATCGATGATTTTCTGGCCCTTGAGAAAACCCGTAACTTTACGCGGGCTGCAGAAATGCGATGTACGACGCAATCCGCATATTCCCGACGAATTGCGCGGCTTGAAGATTGGTTGGGAACGCGGTTGTTTCTGCGTGATACCCGTCCCGTGCAATTAACCCAACAAGGACAGGAATTTCTCGGGCGGGCGCGCAGTTTACGGACAGATATGCTGGATGCACAAAGGGCTGTGCAGGTTCTGGATTCCCGATTTGAACATCCGGTGCGTTTGTACACAACCAATACATTGGCTGTTGGATTTTTGCCTCAGGTGGCCGATAGTCTGGCCACAAAATTTTCCGGCGAGAAGCTGAGCTATCGTATCGCATCGGTCACGGGGTGCCACGAAGCGCTGGGGGCTGGGCATGCCGATGCCATTATTGTCCCGCATTTCGAGGATGATAATATGCCATTATTGCATGATGCAACGATTTTGGGACAGGATTCGTTGTGTTTGATGGCGTCTGCCGGAATGGCCCGAAAGATTGTCCATCGGAATAGAAAGCTGGAAGGCCCTGTGATGATGTATCCTCCCGGCATTCGATACGGGCACATGGCGGATCGTATGTTACAGGCGCATCAACTGACCCTTGCCCAAAATCCGGTTTGTGAAAGTACATCCGCCGAAGCTTTGGTGGCTTTGGCGGCCAGCGGCCACGGGGCGGCGTTTGTGCCTGTGATGCTGGGGAAGGCTGCGGGATTGGTTCCATGTGGTCCCCCCAAGTCCCCCAAGTCCCTGTCGTGCCCGTATGATATTGTCTTGATCAAAAAACTTTTAAAGTGTTGACGCATCATGGAGTATAAAAACTTGAAGGGAGCGGGGGAACTAAACAGAGGGGATAGTCATTTTCTTTATACAGAAAAGGAGATTTATAATGACTGCCCAATCATACTTATTTGTCTTGGTCTATATGATGGTGCAAGCTGTATTGTTCGGTATTGGAACCCTCTCCATATTGGCAACGCCCTTGGTTGAAAGAGCCTTTGTGTTGATGCCTGCGATGGTGGTTATCACGCTGCTGCTGTCTTTCCCGATTTCTTGGAAAATTGCTCTTATGATCCGGTTAAGCAATCATCCCGTTCTGGCCCGTTTGCGTCATCGTGCGTTGATAATTGATAGCCAACATTGATAATGACGGCCCCCGGGATGGCTTGTTTGGTTACAAATTGCCAGAGTTTTGCGTCGCTATACGGGCATGCGGGGTAGGGCGGCGGGTAAAGCGCCGGAATGTGGAATTTTTCAGGAGCGGAGTGGAGGATAGCACGGCCAATATCCCCGACATGTTTGACGGCACTGACCGCATGCACAGGGCTATCCGGAAAGGCGGCGCACGCGGCACGCGCCAAAACACCGCTTAAGGCGGGAACCCAGATTTCCGTGGGAGGTGTGGGGAGTGATTCACGGAGGATATCGGCCATGACAGAGATAAATTCCGGTGTATCAAACCCCAAAGGCAGGAGGAATAGATCGGGATGTTGTTTGGCAACCCGCGCATATATCATGTCAACGGGTTCTGGTTTTTCCCAATATATATTGGTCCGCAGATGAAAGAGCCGGTTGATCCAATCAGGTTTATGTTTCGCGTTGGCCAGAAAAAGGGAACAGTCATACCCCAGATGGGCACAGGATTCCGCCACGGCCCATCCGCCCGATCCGAACACCGTGCCAACATAGGCAAAATGCGGTGTCCCGCTTAATTCCTGAACCCGTGGCAAATACCGTAACAGGGCCGGCATTTTGGCCCCGCCCGGCACCATATCCCCCCGCAGGATGGAAAGATTCTCGTGTGGGATAAGCGGGATGGGAGTCATGGTGTGGCGTAGGCCTTTATATTTCAATGCCAAGAAATTCTATTATTTTCATTGCAAGCGTGTTTGCGTATGCTTCATTTTCATTAAGCCATGCACCAAGTGTATGGGGGGCATCGTTTATTATTATACGCTGAAAATTTTCTTTTTTTGCTGAGTTTTCAATGATTTCAAAAACACCGCTAGGAATAACAGGGTCATTATTAGGAGTTATTAAGATTATTTTTCCATTAAATGTTGATAATTTTTCCGGTGCAGCGGAGTTTTTCCAGCTATTTTCTTTTCTTATTGCGACTGAAAATTCACTTCCAAATTCTTTATCAAGTGACTCGACAGAATAAATGGCGGGACTGAATAAAACGATGCCAAGCAATTTATTGCCATACTCATTGGATAAATCAATGGCTGTTTGGCCGCTCATGCTGAAGGCAAGGATAAAAAATTTCTCTCTGTTCTTTATAAAACTATCTATGATCGCTTTTGATGTATCAAATCTATGATTTAGTGTTAGTTGTCTCTTGTGTTTGCTGTTTCCCGCTCCGGACAAATCCGGAGCAATTGATGATATCCGGTGTTCTGCAAAGGCGGAACATATGGCTTTGCATCTGCTTTTGTCGGATTTTCCTGCGCCATGTAAAGCAACCAATTTTATTTCAATTGGGTTTTCAGATTCATAGATGTCAAAACATGTTACATCGTCTTCGTGGTGCAGGAAGTTATGGGGTTTGAAGAACATAGAAGTTTCCATTTTTAAATTTTCGAAGATTTCCTAGGGCGTGTCATCAATTGACAGATTTTGTGAGGAGAATCGCGCTTTTCGAGAACCGTATCGCAGAATACAGGGACGCATTTAAGAAACGGAAACGCAGAAAAGTGCGGTTCGTAGTCCAAAAGATTACAATTAATGACACGCCCTAACACACACGTCGTTCTGTTTGAAATTATACCAACTTTGCCTTTAACAGATCATTGACCATGTCGGGGTTGGCTTTGCCAGCGGATTTTT
>CAZMZK010000071.1:0-7065 GCA_964570705.1 uncultured Micavibrio sp. | reverse complement strand
TGTTGATGTGCGCGACCGAAATGACAACCGATGCGGATATTCAAACGCTGTGTGACGCGGTGAAGGAGATAGTAGCATGAACGATCTTATTGGTGAATCGCGGGTTGGTGAATCGCGGGCGCTGCATTACGAAGAGCCACTGTTGTGGGAACATGAACCAAGTGACGGGAGCGGGGTAGATTTACCCGCGCCGCAACATACCCCGCTGCGCACGGGGCAGGGCGCACGGGAGGCTCTTGGGTTGCCGCAACTGAAAGAGCCACAAGTGCTCCGGCATTTTGTGAGGTTGTCGACCAAGAATTTTTCGATTGATCATGGGTTCTTTCCGTTGGGATCGTGCACGATGAAACATAATCCGCGCCTGAATGAAAAAATGGCACGGTTATCGGGATTTGCGGGCATTCATCCGTTGCAGCCTGCGTGTACGGTGCAGGGCGCGTTGGAATTAATGTTTACTTTGCAGAATTGGTTGGGTGAATTGACGGGGCTGCGTGGGGTGTGCCTTACCCCTGCTGCGGGCGCGCATGGCGAATTGGCGGGGTTGATGACCATCCGTCGCGCTCATGAACAGAATGGGCAGGGACATCGCAAGGTGATTTTATGTCCGGATTCGGCGCATGGCACCAATCCGGCAACGGCCGCGATGTGCGGATATGACTTGCGTGTGATCCCCACCAAAGAAAACGGATGCGTGTCGTTGGACGCGTTCCGTGAGGCGTTAGGGGATGGGCACGATGTGGCGGGTATGATGGTCACCAATCCGAATACTTGTGGGTTGTTTGAACGCGACATCGCCGCCTGTGCGGAATTGCTCCATGCCGCAGGCGGGTATTTTTATTGTGACGGGGCCAATTTCAATGCTCTGGTCGGGCGGGTGCGTCCGGCGGATTTCGGTGTGGATGTGATGCACATCAATTTGCACAAAACATTTTCGACCCCGCATGGTGGCGGTGGGCCTGGGTCGGGGCCGATTTGTGTGGCAGAAAGTTTGCGCCCGTATGTGCCGGTTCCCTGTGTGGTGAAGACAGAGGTGGGGTATAAACTGGAAACACGCGAGGATCGGCCGGATTCTTTTGGGCGGCTCAAAGGTTTTCAAGGGCAATTCGGTATGTTTGTGCGGGCTTTGACCTATATGTTGTCACATGGGGCGGATGGATTGCGGCAGGTATCGGGCGATGCGGTTCTGAATGCCAACTACATTCTGGCGAAATTGCGCGAGGATTATGATGCGCCGTTCGGAGATCGCACCTGTATGCACGAAGCGTTATTGACCGATAAAATTCAAAAAGAATCCGGTGTGACGACATTGGATATTGCCAAGACGTTGATCGAATACGGCATGCATCCGATGACCATTTATTTCCCGTTGGTGGTTAATGGTGCCATGTTGATTGAACCGACCGAGACCGAAGGCAAAGAAACGCTCGATCGCTTTATTGCCGTGATGCAAAAAATTGCGGCGGATGTTCGGGCGGGCGAGGGGGATATATTCCACGCAATGCCGCAGTCCGCTCCGCGCCGGCGTCTGGATGAAGTCAAGGCGGCCCGCAATCCGGTGCTCCGTTGTTCGTGTTAGATACATAGAAGATGTGGAATATAGATGTCTGTTCAAAATAAGCTGATTGCCTTACGTCACCTTCTATCCGAGAAAAACCTGGATGGCGTGATTATTCCCCATACGGACGAGTTCGGGAGCGAGTATCTGCCCCCGAATGCCGAACGGTTGGCGTGGTTAACGGGGTTTACGGGATCGTCCGGTGCTGCAATTGTTCTGGCCGACACAGCCATGGTCATGACGGATGGGCGCTACACGATTCAGATACAGAACCAAGTGGATAGCAGCCTTTTTGATATTTGTGATATGGCCAATGTAACCTTGGGGGATTGGTTGGCAAGTCATGCTCAGGCGGGGCAGGCGATTGGATTTGATCCAAAATTGCATACCAAGAAACAGATGGATACCCTTCGGGATAAGGTCTCTGCGTTAAATATACAGCTTATACCTTTGGAAAGAAACCTGATTGATGCTGTGTGGGTGGATCGTCCGGTGGATCCGGTGGGCGCGGTTGAGGTGTTTCCGGATGCTGTGGCGGGGGCAAGTTCCTTGGAAAAGCGTCAGCGTATTGCGGCCAAAATGCGTGAGGAGCGCGTGGCGGCGGTGGTGATGACCCTTCCGGATTCCCTCTGTTGGTTATTGAATGTGCGGGGCAGCGATATCGATTTTAATCCGTTGGTCTTGTCGTATGGGATTTTGCACGATGATGCGGGATTGGATTGGTATGTGGATGACCGCAAGCTATCCGATACGGTTCGTAATGATATTACTGCTACCGGTGTTCGGTGTCATCCAATTGAAAAATTTCCCCATGATATCAGCAAATTAAGTGGTTCTATTCAATATGATGATCAGCGATCTTCCGTCTGGATTTATGATGTATTACAGGCATCGGGTGTGACGTGTGTTGCGGGCAAAGATCCGTGCATTTTGCCCAAAGCCTGCAAAACACCCTCCGAACAATTGGCGATCAAACAGGCCCATATTCGGGATGGGGTGGCATTGGTACGGTTTCTGTATTGGCTGGACGCGCAGGATGTGCGCGATGGCCATGTCACAGAATTATGGGTTGAGGAAAAATTGGAAGAATGCCGCCGGGCCGATCGCACCTATCGCGGGCCTAGTTTCTCGACGATCGCCGGATGGGCGGAACACGGGGCTATTATCCATTATCGGGCCACGTCCGAGAGTAACGCCGTGATCGGGGGTAATGGTTTCTTATTGCTCGATAGCGGGGGGCAATATGAATATGGCACCACCGATATTACCCGAACCATTGTGATTGGCGATGTGACGCCCGAGATGAAAGATCGTTATACCCGCGTCTTAAAGGGGCATATTGCCTTGGCTTCGGCGAAATTTGCGCCGGAGACCGAAGGGTGTGCTCTGGATAATCTGGCTCG
This sequence comes from uncultured Micavibrio sp., assembly GCA_964570705.1. Classification (GTDB taxonomy): domain Bacteria; phylum Pseudomonadota; class Alphaproteobacteria; order Micavibrionales; family Micavibrionaceae; genus UBA1573. Next base: position 4,107 of record CAZMZK010000071.1, on the reverse strand, counting down.
CCAACCGCTGATCGATGATGGGCTGAATTTCGCGCATGGTACGGGGCATGGGGTCGGATGCTTTTTATGTGTGCATGAAGAGGCGTCATCTATCTCCCCGCGTGGGAAAGACCGTCTCCGTCCCGGCATGTTGCTGTCGAACGAGCCAGGATATTATCAAGAGGGCGGGTATGGGGTCCGTCACGAGAATTTGATGCTGTGTCAGGAAGATAGCGACGGATCTTATTATTTTGAAACAGTCACCTGTGTGCCGTTTGATGTGCGTGGCATTGATTGGGATTTGATGTCTGCGGATGATGTGGCGTGGTTAAGGGGCTATCATCATCATGTGGTAACGACATTATCGCCTTTCCTGGATGAGGATGAATTGCGTTGGCTGCGGACGGCGGCTTTTTGTGCAGAGATCGGGTAGGTGTTTTAGGGTGTGTTATGTCCCTGTTTTTTGGGGGCGCTGGAACAGGGCCTGACCCTGGTGATATTCCCGCAATTTTTCGACCATGTAATCGGCGATTTCCGGAGCCAGATGGGGGCGTTTCATGGCAAAGGCGATCTGGGCTTTGACAAATCCGATTTCAGAACCACAATCCAGACGTTCGCCTTTAAAAAGGTAGCCGTAGAATTTCTGGTCATGGATCAATTTTGCCATGGCATCGGTGAGTTGGATTTCCCCTCCGGCCCCTTTTTCATGCTTGTCCAGATAGGTGAAAATTTCGGGTTGCAGGATATACCGACCGAAAACAGTCATGGTTGATGGGGCATTTTCGGGGGCTGGTTTTTCCACCAGACCTTTGATGTCCAGAATATCGCCTGTTTGTTGTGCCACATCCATCACGCCATAACGGGAGGTGTCTTTTAAGGGCACCTCACACGAGGCAATTATATTCCCGCCTGTCTTGTTATAAACCCGCATCATCTGCGACAGGCATCCTTCGTCGTAAAGCACAGTATCGTCCGGAAGTAGAACCGCAAAAGGCTCGTCCCCGATCAGGTCTTTGGCGCACCAGATTGCATGGCCCAAGCCCAGAGGGATGTCTTGTTTTACGGTTTTGAGCGCGCCTTCCGGTAATTCGATTTCGCGCAAGCGTTTCAAATAGTCGGTTTTGTTGCGTTTTTCCAACGCTTCCATCAGGGCGGGGGTGTTATCAAAATGTTGGATCAGGGCATCTTTGCCGTCGCTGATCACAAAAATAAACTCTTCGATTCCGGCTTCGCGGGCTTCTTCAACGGCCATTTGAATGAGGGGGCGATCGACCACAGTCAGCATTTCTTTGGCCATGACTTTGGTCGCAGGCAAGAGGCGTGTCCCCAATCCGGCAACAGGAAAGACGGCTTTCTTAACGGGGCGGATCAATGGGGTCATGAAGAATCCTCAAAGTTTCAATGTCGGTATATCCAAAACGGTCTCATATATAATGGGACGGTATCCTTTATGCCACAGATTTCTTTTTATGTCTATGTAAAATTAGAGAAGGGCGGTTTTCTGCTTATTGCACAAAATAGGGGTAAAGTTTCCATATACTAACAAGCAAAATGCCGACACAAAATCCCGGACCAGCGGGCAACATCAGACGTTTCAGGTTGGGACGGCTTTTGGTTTGAATGGCACGGGTCAGTGCGATACCAATCCCGTGGCATAATCCGGCGCAGGCTCCGATGGTGATCGCAAAGACAACGCCTTCTACACCTAACCAGAAACCGGCGGCGCCCAATAATTTGACATCCCCCAATCCCAATGTGTCTTGTTTATAATGCCGATTTCCCAGAAAGCGAACCGCATAGAGTGTGCCTGCGCCGAGGGCTGCTCCATAGAACAATTCTGCGGGGGAAAAAATCCGGAATTGTGTGGAGGCATGAAAGGCGATCCCCAATAACGCCAGTGTTAGATTGTATTTGTCCGGTAACAGCCATGTCCGGAGATCAATGATGGAAAGCGTGAGCAGTGTGATGAAACCTGCGACACATAAGGCAATAGAAAGAAGGGTGAGGAGATCCATGGAAGGTTATGTCTGTGTGATGGTTTATGGGTAGGATGTGTGGAAATTGTCATTCGGATAGGGTTGCAAGGAATGTTAACTTGTTTTAAGATTGGGCGTTAAAACTCTGCGTCCTCCTCTTGATTCGTTTCCAGAAAGAAGTTTACCTGAATGCCGCAAGGAGAAAAGATCTTAGTTGTTGAAGATAATGATTTTGTCCGGATGCGAATGGTATCATACTTGCAAGATGCAGGGTATGAGGTGGTGGAGGCCGCAAATGGTGCTGATGCGCTGGGGAAAGTAACGCAGGGCGTTGTTCTGGCAATTGTCGATGTGCGCATGGCTCCTGTGGATGGATTCGAATTTATTAAGAATGTAAGAGGACGAAATCCTCTTCTTCCTTTAATTCTGGTGACGGGAGATCAGAATCCGGATCTGTTGAATGAAGCCAGTAAGTGGTCGGTCAGCGCAGTGTTAATAAAACCGGTCCTGCGTGAACGTTTAATAAGTATGGTCGAACGTGCTGTTGCACGTGGTCGTAAAAAATAGTCGGGAATATTTTTAGAAAAAAGGGCACAGTGTTTATGTCTTTGTTTAACTTGTCCGGAAAAGTCGGAAAGAATGCATCGGATCATAAGAGAGCGTTATGCCTCGTGATGGCAGCGGCTACTTTCTTGTCTTCTTGCGCAGATGCGACAGCTCCGGGGGCGCGGAATGCGACCATTCCATCTCCAAAAACCGCAGAAGAACGGCAGGCCGGTGTCAATGAGGGCGGTGAGCCTATTATTTATCTTCCCTTGGGCGATGATGTGTTGATGCCGCAAACCAAAAGGGGAGACTTGTTACCGGATAATATTGTCGGGCCATTCGAATTGCGGGGCGAGACATTAGCCGGCGCTTTGCAATTGATTACCGATGGGCAAGATATTCCGGTGGCGTTTGAATCGGCGTCGAGTTTGACCCAGACCATTACGGTTACCAATTTGCGGGGATCTTTGAGCCATGTTGTAAATGATGTGTGCTCTTTGGCAAATATGTATTGTTCGTATCAGAACGGGGTTTTGCTTGTGAAAGATCGTGAGATCTTCACGGTGACATTGCCGCCGATTGTTCCCAGTGCCGATGTGCCGGCTTTGTTAACCAACGTATCTGCGGCGGTTGGAAGTATTACAGGGGAAGCCCCGATTACGGATCCGTCCACGCGGACGATTGTGTATCGTGCCAGCCAGAGAACCGCCGAAATGGCCGCGCGTTATTTCCAAAGGTTGCGTTCGAATACCGCCATGATTGTGTATGAGAGCTATATCTGGGAAGTGTCTTTGAAATCCGGAAATACCTCGGGGATTAAATGGTCGTTCCTCAATCATGCCGGACGGTTCAATTACGGTTTGAAATTGGCAGGCAGTGCCGATACCAATGTCGGGACACCGATCAGTATCGGTTTGCCAACAACGCAAGCTGTCAATTTCGGCGTGAGCGATATTTTGCAATTTATTTCGACCTATGGGGCCGTAAAAACCATATCGCAACCTCAATTAACAGTTTTGTCGGGATCAACAGCCAGTTTGCGTATTGCTGACAAGCAAAACTATGTGGCGTCGATTTCTCGCACGACCACAGATGGAGGAAATACGACGGTGTCCACGACCACCAATTCGGTGGATACGGGTTTTACGTTGAACATTGGATCAAATTGGGATAATTCGACGGTGTACGGGTCGATTGATATTTTGCTGCAAGAAGTCAAAAAAATCGACAAATTCGATGCGAACGAAAACGCTGTCGTTCAATTGCCACAAACCACCGAACGCCAATTGAAAACCCAGGTGCGGATTCGCCCGGGGGATATGTTGTTGATCGCAGGGTTGGTCCGTGAGAGCGATAGTTTGAGCAAAGAAGGGCCCGGTATGTCGGAGCCGATTCTTCCCGTCAGCCGGACTGCGCAAACAGCGAATACCGAGCTTGTCTTTTTATTGCGCCCACGTGTGGTGGTGTTTACAACGGCGGACGCGAATGCGGTCCACAAAGGGATAGGCGCACAAACGCCAAGCGATGTACCTGCGTCGTTGGAGACCGATGTGTATCATCCTGAAATATCATCCAGTGTTGCCCCGCCGGTTACATCGTCAGCCGC
>CAZMZK010000070.1:0-7196 GCA_964570705.1 uncultured Micavibrio sp. | reverse complement strand
TGCCAAACCTTATGAGATAAAATAATGAAAACAGTTACAATTTTCTGTACTCTCCTGATCTGCCTGACAACCGCAGCCTTTGCGGGGGAGCATTATAAATCGGCGTATGATCGCGTTATGGCGACCCAAACTCTGCGATGCGGTTATAAATCTTATGCACCTTATTTTGAAAAGGATGTTAACACGGGCAAATTCTCGGGCATATTTTATGACCTGACAGAAGAGCTGGCCAAAAATGCGGGCCTAAAAGTCGAATGGGTGGAAGAAGTCTCGTATGATGAAATTTTCACAGGACTATCTGCCAAGCGATATGATGCCATGTGTGCGGGCCTATGGCCGAATGTTAACCGCGCTAAGGTAGGGTCATTTACGATACCAATCGCGTATAATATCGTTACAGCTTGGGGGCGCGTGGGTGAAAAACGCTTTAAAAACCTGGAAGGCATTAATGATCCCGCTGTCAAAGTGGCAACAATTGACGGTGCCATGGAAGATATTATTGCCCAAACTGATTTTCCCCTGGCCCAGCGTGTCGCATCTCCTGGGTTAAGTCCCTTTACCGATAACTTTGTAAAAATCACATCTGGAAAAGCGGATATTACATTTGTTGAGTCGTCCTTAATTCGCGATTATATTGCGGCCAATCCAAATACATTAAAACAATTATCTCCCAAGCCTCTTCGGGTTTTTGGTGTTTCCATTGCTTTGGGGAAGGGAGAAACCGACCTCAAAGAGCTTTTGGATGTCGGGTTGACAGAACTTCTGAACAATGGTCATGTCGATTCCGTTCTTAAAAAGTATGAGAAATATCCGGGAACCTTTTTGCGTGTTGCTAAACCATATGAGGAGAAATAATGAAAACAGTTACAATTTTCTGTACTCTCCTGATCTGCCTAACGACCTCTGCCTTTGCGGGAAATGATAAAGGCAAAGAATCGGCCTTTGACCGCGTGATGGCAACCAAAACCATACGATGCGCCTATTTGCCTTATGAACCTTTTATCAAAAAAGATCTTGTGACCGGGCATCTTTCAGGAATTATCGTTGATTATATGAACGAGATTGCCCGGAAGCAGGGTTTTCAAATCGATTGGGCCGGTGAGGTCAATATTGACCAAATCGTTCTTGCGTTAAATACTAAACGTTTTGATGCGTTCTGCGTACCATCCACACCAGATTCCAACTGGGCAGAAAAACTTGGTTTCGAGGCCAGTCTTGGCGGTTTGCCGTATTACATATACGTTCCTTTCCAGAGCAAATTTGATGATAAATCTCTTGCACATGCAAAATTTGCAGTGGTCGATGGATATGCCTTAACAGAAATTACAAAAGAGGCATTTCCTCATGCACAATATGTAAGCCTTCCGCAAACAACATCGACAGCGGAAATGTACGATCAATTGCGCTATAAAAAAGCGGACGCCCATATAAATGAACAGATCTCGGCATCCAATTACATGAAAAATAATCCAGATGTTATTCGTCGTTATTCCGATAAACCTGTTATGGCTCCACAAATGTTCCTGATAACAGCCCATGATGACCAAAAAATAAGGGATTTCATTCAAAAAACGTTCGATGTCAACAATGCTGGGAATGCTCAATTGATGTCCAAGCTTCTTGAAACATATCATGTTGGAAAAGGATCCTTATTGGTCGGGGAAGAGTGCCACTCGAAACTAACGCCCAAGGGAGAAAAGATGTGTGATTTAGATAAGAATGAAGAAGCCAAACAATGAAAATACTGACAATTTTCTGCACTCTCCTGATCTGCTTGACGACCTCCGCTTTTGCGGGGGATGACATACGGGATAAAGCCTATACCAAAATTATGGCGACGAACACCATCCGGTGCGGGTATTATGTATGGCCACCCTATATTACCAAAGACCCGAACTCTGGTAAGTTGGGAGGATTTCTCTATGATATGATGGAGACGATAGGCCAATCTTTGAACCTGAAAATCGATTGGGCCTCCGAGATCAATTTTGATGCAATGTTTGAAGGCTATGCCTCCGGCAAATACGATATGATCTGCGCTCCGCTCGCCGCAACACCCGCTCGGGCGCGCGCCAGCGATTTCACCCAACCCTTTATGTATGCGGCCTATTACCTCTATGCCCGTGATGGCGACACCCGTTTTGATGGAAACTATGCCAAGGTGAATAACAAGAACGTGACTTATGGCTCTTTGGACGGGGATATGAACGAAATTATCGGCAAAGAAGATTTCCCAGAGGCCAAAAAATTCAGCATGGGACAAAATGCCGCAATGACGGATACGCTTATGTCGATTAAAACCAAAAAAGCGGATGTTTCAGTGCTCGACCCTGTGGCGGCCATCAATTTTATAAAATCCAACCCCAAATCGATTCATCAGGTGAAAGGCGGCCCCGTTCGGGTTATGCCACTAACCTATTCCGTTCCGGTCGGAGAAGATAAATTAAAATCCATGTTGAATATTACCCTGCAAAACATGGTTGAAACCGGCAAGGTGGACAAACTGGTCAAGAAATACCCTGATCTGGATGCTACGTTGCTGCGCCTTCCTAAACCATATCAATTACCCAATTCCACGAAATAGGTATTATCCGTATAAGTGATGACATTCCCTAAAACACCAAACGTTGGATAGCGGTGATTTGCGGAATCGCTGTCAGCTTTGTCAAAAGAGCATCGGAGACGGGGGTATCCACCGCAACCAATGCAACGGCTGTCTGGCCCGCACCCACACGCCCCAAACGGAAATCGGCAATATTGATTCCGGCTTCGGATAACGCGGTTCCCAAAGCCCCGATCATCCCGGGTTTGTCATTGTTATGAACCAACAGCATAAAGGGACTTAAAGCGGCCTCCACAGGAACCGAGTCGATGCGCACGATACGGGGCTCGCGTCCCGCGAACAGGGTCCCTGTCACGCTATGCACGCCTTTTTCGCAGGTGAGCGTTAACGTGATGGCCGCTGGCCATTCCGACACATCGCTGGTACGACTATCGGTCACCACAATGCCTTTGCTCTTGGCAATGTCGGGGGCATTCACGCGGTTCACGGAATCGGACACATCCCGCAAGACATCCGCCAAAACAGAGGCTGTCAAAGGGCGTGTATTCAATTCGGCCACGACACCGATATAGGTTAAATCTATTTTGGTAATAGCGGAATCAACGATCTGCCCACCGAGACGCCCGAGCCCCGAGGCCAACGCCATATAGGGTTTCAGTTTTGGGGCATCTTCGGCCGAAATCGACGGCATGTTCACGGCATTGGTAATCGTGCCGTTTAACAAGTAATCCGAGATTTGTTCGGCCACCTGAATAGCGACATTGACCTGAGCTTCGGTGGTGGATGCCCCCAAATGCGGCGTACAAATCACGTTCGGATGCCCGAACAGACTATTGCTTTCGGCAGGCTCTACAGCAAAGACATCCAGCGCGGCTCCGGCAACGTGACCACTATCGAGAGCCGCCTTTAGATCTTCTTCCACAATCAATCCGCCGCGGGCGCAGTTGATAATCCGGACACCTTTTTTCATTCTGGCCAAAACAGCCGCATCAATCATATTGGCGGTTTTATCGGTCTTGGGGACGTGCAGGGTGATAAAATCGGCCTGGGCATAAAGATCATCCAGCTCGACCTGTTTTACCCCCAATGCAGCAGCCCGATCTTTGGATAGAAACGGATCATAGGCGATCACATTCATGCCCAATCCCTGCGCCCGATTGGCAACAATCGATCCGATATTGCCGGCCCCGATCAGGCCCAGAACCTTGCCATAGAGTTCCACCCCCATGAATTTTGATTTTTCCCATTTTCCGGCATGGGTCGAGGCCGAGGCTTGTGGAATTTGCCGCGCCAAAGCCATCATCATGGCAATCGCATGTTCGGCGGTGGTAATCGAATTCCCGAACGGCGTGTTCATCACGATGACACCGGCGGCAGTGGCGGCAGGAACATCAATCGTATCCACGCCAATCCCTGCCCGCCCGATGACTTTCAGCTTTGGAGCCTTGGCCAGAACCTCTTTGGTGATTTTGGCAGATGAACGGCAAGCCACAGCGTCATAGGGCGCGATGATCTCCGCCAATGCGTCCGGAGATAATCCGGTTTTAATATCGACATCCAATCCGTTGCGGCGGAAAATCTCCTCCGCCAATGCGTCCATTTTGTCTGCAATCAATACTTTTGGCATGTGTTGGGGCATGTGAATCTCCGTTGTTGGATCGAAATGACCGGATCAAGCCTACTTGTATAATGGTTAAAAATCCGATAACGATAGTTTATGACGATACGCACCTCACTTCTTCCCAATGGAATCCGGATTGTAACAGACGCTTTGGCGGATGTAGAAAGTATTGCGCTGGGGGTTTGGGTCGGTGTTGGCACACGGCACGAAGACCTGTCCCAGAATGGTGTGGCGCATATGTTGGAACATATGCTGTTCAAAGGCACCGCAACCCGCAGTGCCAAAGATATTTCCGAAGTCATCGAAGACGTGGGCGGGCACATGAACGCCTATACCGGACGCGAGACGACCGCGTATTATATCCATTTGTTAAAAGATCATACGGATCTGGCTCTGGATGTTCTGGCGGATATGCTGCAACACGCGACCTTTCCGGACGACGAGCTGGAACGCGAACGCGCCGTTATTTTGCAAGAAATTCACATGTACGAAGACACCCCCGAAGATATGGTGTTCGAATTGGCACAATTATCGGCCTATCCGCATCAGGCACTGGGAGCATCGGGTCTAGGGACGCAAGACATTGTCAAACGTTTGACATCGGATGATTTGCGCGCCTATATCGCCAGCCGCTATACCGCCGACCGGATCGTGATTTCGGCAGCCGGTGCCGTCGATCATGACGATCTGGCGGCCAAAGTCGAACGCGCGTTTGCCCATATCCCCGCCGCCAATCGATCAGGGATCGTCCCCGGTTTTGTTCCTGCGGCCTATCATCCTGTCACCTCTCTGGTGGAAAAAGAAACCGAACAAACCCATCTGGTCATCGGGTTTCAGGGCATCGCCCATCACGATCCCCGTTATGCCGCCATGCGAATTCTCTCCAGCGTTCTGGGCGGCGGGACATCCTCCCGTTTGTGGCAGGAAGTCCGCGAAAAGCGCGGATTGGTCTATTCGATCTACAGTTTCCGCGATTCCTATGCCGATGATGGACAATTTGGCGTTTATGCGGGGTCGAGCCCGAATAATTTGCCCGAATTGGTGCCGATTATTCTGGATGAAATCGGGAAAATCCGGAACGGCATTACCGATCAGGAACTGGCCCGCGCCAAAACCCAGATTATCTCCGGTTCACGGATGAGCCGTGAAAAAGTCATGACCCGTGTGGATCAACAAGGGCGGCATATGCTGACCTATGGCACACCGTTCCAGATTCAGGACTTGATTGACTCCGTCTCCGCTGTAACGGCCAATGACGTTGCAACTTTGGCGCAATCCGTCTTTGCCACCCCCTTGATGGTGTCGGCGGTGGGACAATTGCAGTCCTTGATGCCCGTTGACGTGATGAAACGCCACCTTAAAACCTGAATATGAACTTAAACGCCCCGTAAAAAATCCCCCTTCACTCTTTCCTGAAAAAGCATTAAGAATGGTCTCCTGCAATTGAGGAGATTTAAATGACCGACCTGTCCGCGACCCAAGCCCCAACCACCATCCGCGTCGAAACGGATTCCTTTGGCGAAATTGACGTTCCTGCCAATCACTATTGGGGCGCACAGACCCAACGGTCCTTGGGCAATTTCAAAATAGGTGGCGAACGGATGCCGGCCCCGTTGGTCCGTGCTTTGGGCGTTATCAAATCGGCCGCGGCCCAAACCAATATGCAATTGGGTGTTTTGGCCGCAGATATTGGCCAAGCCATTGTCCAGGCCGCCGAAGAAGTGATGGATGGTCGCATGGCGGGCGAATTCCCGCTGGTTGTCTGGCAAACCGGATCGGGCACACAAACCAACATGAATGCCAACGAAGTGATTTCCAACCGCGCCATTGAAATGATGGGCGGTGTGATGGGATCGAAAAAACCCGTTCACCCCAATGACCATGTGAATATGGGGCAATCCTCTAACGATACCTTTCCGACCGCGATGCACATCGCCGCCGGAGAACAAATTGTCCATGAATTGGTTCCGGCACTAGAATATCTCCATGCCGCTTTGGACAAGAAAGCCAAAGATTTTGACCATATCGTCAAAATTGGCCGCACCCATTTGATGGACGCAACTCCTTTGACCTTGGGCCAGGAATTTTCTGGATACGCCAAACAAATCGAATTCGGCATTGCCCGCGTGAAAGCAACCTTCCCGCGCCTGATGCAATTGGCGCAAGGCGGCACCGCTGTCGGCACCGGTATCAATTCGAAAAAAGGCTTCGCCGAAAAATTCGCCGCCAATGTGGAAAAAATCACCGGCCTGCCGTTTGTCAGCGCCGAAAACAAATTCGAAGCTCTGGCCGCACATGATGCGATGGTCGAAGTCTCCGGTGTTCTCAACACTCTGGCAACATCCCTCATGAAAATTGCCAATGATATTCGCTTGCTGGGCTCTGGCCCACGCTGCGGCATTGGCGAGATCATCCTACCGGAAAACGAACCAGGCTCCTCGATTATGCCTGGCAAGGTTAACCCGACCCAATGTGAAGCCATGACCATGGTGTGCGCCCAAGTCATGGGCAATCATGTCTCGGTCACTGTGGCTGGATCGAACGGGCATTTTGAATTGAACGTCTTTAAACCCGTTATCATTTTCAACGTGTTGCAATCCATCCGCCTGATCGCCGATGCTTGCCGGTCGCTCACCGACAATTGCGTGGTTGGCATCGAAGCCGATGAACGCCGGATTTCCAAGTTGTTGAATGAAAGCCTGATGCTGGTCACCGCTCTGAACCCGCATATCGGATATGATAATGCGGCGAAAATTGCCAAGAAAGCCCACCACGAAGGCACCTCGTTGCTCGAAGCCGGAAAAGCGCTTGGCCTGATGAATGAGGAGCAATTTAAGTCCTGGATTATCCCTGAAGACATGGTGCGCCCACGGGATTAGTTTTTATCATAGTTTAATTCTGCGTTTTAATTCCGTAGGGGTTTGCCGGTATCGAGCATATGTTCGATCCGCGCAAGCGTTTCGGGGTTGCGCGCCAATGTCATAAATTCGTCGCGTTCCAATCGCAACAGAT
>CAZMZK010000069.1:0-7524 GCA_964570705.1 uncultured Micavibrio sp. | reverse complement strand
TCCTGCATATTGATGATGATGCCATTATGCGCACAATGGTCAAAAAATCTTTGGAGCGCAGCCAAAAAAATTTCGAGATTATCAGTTGCGGAACGCCGAGTGAGTTTATTGCGCATATCCCGAGTTTCTTGCCGGATCTTTTGATGATTGATGTCCATATGCCCTTAATGAAAGGTCCAGATCTTTTGCTGAAAATCCGCGAGTCTTACCCTCATATCCCTGCCCTCTTTATGACAGGGGACGAAACCCCCAGTTTTGCAAACAGGGAAAAAATGGATCCCATGATCGGAGTCCTCCAAAAACCCTTCTCCCCCCTGACCCTCGGCGAGGACATTCTTCATCTCTGGAATCATTACGCCGCGTAAAGCTCCTAACGATTTCTGTCCAACGAGCAGGATTGCTATCTCTCTCAAAAACAAGTACTCTTCGGGAAATTAATTCATGTAAAGGCACCCCGAGCATGCGTGGCTTTTTGTACAAACATATCCGTTTTATCCCCCAAAAAATAAATCGGGCAATCATGTTTGCGATTCTGGGATGTGCCTTATCATCCACTGCCCATGCCGCGCTGAATATTCCGATCACAGTCAACCTGTCGGAAACAGTGAATGTCACAGGAACACCCCGCATTCCGGTGGATGTGGGCGGCACCCCCCGTTATGCCACCTATACCTCTGGAACTGGCACCAATGCCCTGACCTTTACCTTATCGCCTCAAGCCGGAGATGTGGATCTGGACGGGGTTACGGTGTCGTCTCCCATTGATTTGAATGGCGGCACCATCAAAGATGCTAAAGGCAATAATGCCGCTCTGACCTTCACTTCCCCCAATACAGCTAATGTCAAAGTCAATTATCCCTCTTTAGGGATGGATTTTGTCTATGATGCCGATGGGCGATACACCCTCAATGGCACCGCGTATAATGATTTGACGTCGTTTTTGACGGCCACCGGAGGATCTTTTACCCGCGCCAGCATCGGCACCTATTTCGACTCCTCGGGAACATTACAAACTGCGGCCTCCGGTACCCCCCGGTTTGATTATGACTTCACAACCCTTGCGGCGAAAGGGATTTTGATTGAGGAGCAAAGAACAAACTCTATTAGAAATAGCAATATGAGCGGGGTTGTAACAGGAACACCCGGCACATTCCCTAGCACATGGGGGCCTGGAGGGGTAGGATTGGGAACTCTCACACAGCAAATAGTCGCCACAGGCACTGAGAGGGGGTTGTCTTATTTTGATATTCGCCTTTCCGGAACAGCAAGCACCGCATCTTATGTTGTCTATACAAACTCTACGACTGCTACTGCTGCCACCTCTGGACAAAATTGGAATGCAAGTCTTTACACAAAAATTGTAAGTGGCAGTACCAATAACGCGCCCCCCTCTCTTTCTCTCTACGAAAGAAATTCTTCTGGCTCTGGCATAGTTTTTAGTTCACTGGCACTCCCTACAACAGGAACGTTAACCCGTACAAACTTAACTCGCACACTTAACAACGCCTCGACAGCATACATCGTCTCGGCGATCACATTTAACCTGACATCAGGCATGCCTGTAGACATTACCCTGCGTATTGCAGCGCCACAATTAGAGCAAGGGCTTTTTCCCACCTCCTATATCCCCACAACCAACGCTGTGGTTACCCGTGCGGCTGATAATCTGACGATTCCAACAGGAGGATGGTTAGATGCAAGCAAAGGAACTTTGTACAACGAAGGATACCAGAGCTACTTGGTAACCTCACATCCGACATACTTGTCCTCATTAAGCACAGGAGCATCAAGCAATTTTATAGCTACATATCTTACCACTGCCGCTGCAAAAAATGCGGCACTAAATGTTGGAGGTACTGATTATTATAATCTTGGTAGCGGAACCTATATCGCCGGGAGTTTGTTAAAATCTGCGATAACCTACAAAGCCAATGATTTCCGTATGTCTGCCGATGGGTCTCTTGCGGCTCTCGTCTCCTCTGGCCCACTTCCTTCTACAACACTTCTTTACATTGGGGATAAAGATGGAACACGCACATGGAATGGACATATTCGAAAAACAAAGTACTACCCTACCCGCATCACAGACACCCAACTCCAACTTTTAACGCAATAGAAGAACCCGCGAGCATCACCTCCGCTATATTTCCCGTATTTTTTATGCACTGCGTCTTTTCTCGGGGCGCGGGACGTGCTAAGCCCTTCCTATCAGACCTTCCTTACAAAGGACAAAAGCCATGGATTATGATGTTATCGTGATTGGCGGTGGCCCCGCCGGATTAAGTTTCGCCCGCTTATTGGCCGATACCCAACTGCGCATATTGGTCATTGAAAAACAATCCGAAAAGATTCTGGCCAATCCCGCCTACGACGGACGCGAGATTGCACTGACCCACTTGTCCCACAAAATCATGTCGGACACAGGGATGTGGGATCGTATTCCGGACGCATCCATTTCCCTGATCAAAGACGCCAAAGTGTTAAACGGCGATTTGAACAGCCCTTTGTTTTTCGACCATCGTACCTCCGGCAAGGACAATCTGGGGTATATGATTTCCAACCACTTGATCCGCAAGGCCGCCTATGAGGTGGTCAAACCTTTAAAACAGATCACATTGATGACCGATACGGATGTGACCTCTGTCTCTACAGAGTCCCATTGCGGACATGTCACCTTGAAGAATGGGAAAATCCTGACGGCCAAATTGGTTGTGGCAGCCGATAGCCGATTTTCAACCACGCGCCGGATGATGGGCATTCCGGTGGCCATGCGCGATTTTGGCCGTGTGTGCATTGTATGCCGCATGAAACTGGATCGTGACCATGACGACACAGCCTATGAATGTTTCTTTTATGACCGGACACTGGCCATTCTTCCTTTGAATGGGCGGTATTGTTCGGTGGTGATCACCATTGCATCCGATCACGCCGATACTATTTTAAAACAAAGCCCCGCAGAATTCGGAGCCGAGATCAGTGCCCGTATGGAAGGAAAATTCGGAAACATGTCGCTCGACACCGAATTGTTCCCTTATCCGTTGGTTGGGACCTATGCCGATCGTTTTTATGCGCAACGTTATGCCCTGATGGGCGATGCGGCCGTGGGTATGCACCCCGTTACCGCGCACGGATTTAATTTTGGACTGCGCGGAGCGGCCACCTTGGCGCGTGAGATAAAAACCGCCTGTGATCTGGGGCTCGACTTCGGCGAACAGGATGTCTTGCGCCGCTATCATGACGTCCACCGCAAAGCCACACTGGCCATGTATATGGGGACCAACACCCTGGTGGCGCTCTATACCAAGACAACACCCTTGGCAAAATTGGCGCGATCATCCTTGCTGATGTTGGGGCAACACCTGCCACCTGCCAAACGCCTGATTATGAATCAACTGACCGAAGCACACGGAACTTAAGCGGACAAAGGAGCGAGCTAGAAAATGAAGCGTTTTTCCGAACTGACCGAACCCGAAGTTCTGGCTCTGGCCATTACCAGCGAAGAAGAAGACTCCCAGATTTATCTCAGCTTTGCCAACCGTTTGCGCGCCGATTATCCCGCCACAGCCCATATGTTCGAAGATATGGCCGCCGAAGAGCAAGGCCATAAGAACATGTTGCTGGACCTGTTTGAAAAACGCTTTGGCGGACGGATTCCCTATATCACGCGGCAGGACGTGCGCGGATTTATGCGCCGCAACCCGATCTGGTTGATGGACAATATGCGGATCGAAGAAGTCCGCCAACAGGCCGAATTGATGGAAATTGAAGCCTCGACCTTTTACGCCAAAGCCGCCAGTCTGGCGCAAGATGTCGATGTGCGGAAATTGCTGGGGGATTTGGCTCTGGCAGAGCGTGGGCACGAAGCCCGTGCGATCGAAATCGAACGAAAAAATATCTCTCCGGATGTACGGGAGGAAGAAGGTCATGCGGCCAAACGAATCTTTGTATTGCAAGTGGTGCAACCCGGACTGGCCGGATTGATTGATGGATCCGTCTCGACATTGGCCCCCATTTTTGCCGCAGCCTTTGCCACCCATAATTCCCACGATGCCTTTCTGGTGGGGTTGGCCGCCTCGATCGGCGCAGGGATCAGTATGGGATTGACCGAGGCCATGTCGGATGACGGCGCCATCACAGGACGCGGCAGCCCATGGACACGTGGCGTTGTCTGTGGCCTGATGACCGCCATTGGCGGATTGGGGCACACACTGCCCTACCTGATCCCCGATTTCTGGACAGCCACAGCCGTAGCAGCGGCATTGGTGGCTTTGGAGTTGGCCGTCATTTCGTGGGTGCGCTGGAAATATATGGACACCCCGATTGTGTCGGCGTTGGTGCAGGTCATGCTTGGTGGTGCGTTGGTGCTGTTTACGGGCATTCTAATCGGGAATGCATAAACGGCGATCTCTCTTGACCCGGCAAGAGCCCCAGAGCCTGATAAAGCGCAAAAACAAAAATTTACAACACATCCAGTAACGCGGCAAAATCATCCGGAAGATTACTGGCAAACACCATCTCTTCTTCGGTGCGTGGATGGATGAACATAATTTCGGCGGCATGCAACGCCTGATGATCAAAGGCTGCGACATGCGCCTGCACATCATCATCAAATCCGCCTTTTTTCAATTTGGATATCAGCTTGGTGCGTTGCGCCCCATACAAAGGATCCCCGATGAGAGGAAATCCCACATGGTCCATATGGACACGAATCTGGTGCGTCCGCCCCGACTCCAGATGACATTCCACCAAGGCCAACGTATTTTTGAATTCGGCCCGCACACTGTAATTGGTGGCAGCATCTTTTCCCCCACGCGAGACAACAGCCATTTTCAGCCGGTTGGACGGATGCCGCCCGATCAGAGTTTCCACCCGTCCGCGATGCGGAAACGGAACCCCCAACACCAAAGCCAGATACATGCGCGACAAGCTGCGGTCTTGCAATTGTTCCGACAACGCATGATGGGCAAAATCATTTTTGGCCACCATCATCAATCCGGATGTATCTTTGTCCAGACGATGCACAATGCCCGGGCGCTTGACCCCATTGATACCGGACAAACTGTCTCCGCAATGATACAACAACGCATTAACCAATGTTCCGGTGTGATGGCCGACAGCGGGATGCACCACCATGCCGACCGGTTTGTTGATGACCAATAAATCATCATCTTCGAAGACGATATCCAGCGGAATATTCTCTGGCTCTGGCTCGGCATTCACAAGAGGCGGCAAGGATATCACCACCACATCACCGGACTCAACCTTGCGGGACGGGGTCGAACAGGTTTGCCCATTCAACAGACATTCGCCGGCATCGATCAATCCCTGCAAGCGTGTCCGCGAATAATCCGGACATAAATCGGCGATGGTCCGGTCCAAACGTTGCCCGACATAATCATCCGGAATCGCAATGTGCAATGTCTCCAATCCATCGTCGGAGGTATCAGGCAAAACAACATCATGTATCATGGTAAATCATCCAATGTCCGGACAGGTGATCCGGCGCATGTCGTGTTAAAATTCGGCAAAGCTCCCAGCTCCAACAGCCACGAGTCATACGCCACATATTTCAAATCATCCGGCGCATCTTTTTTGGAAAATCCTGTTTCCGCCATCCCCAACAAAATGCGCCGCCCTTTTTGGTTGATCAGACGGACCGGAATAGCGTTGGATCCTTCGATAAAGGATTCATCCCCGATCACCACGCCATCCGTCGACAGAGTGACAATCCGCGCATAGCGTCGTCCACCCGATTCCGTGGGCCGCCCCGCCAGAAGCGCATTCACCCGTCCGTCATTCATATTGATGATATCCACGCCGGCATAACTGTATTTTCCGGTCAGATAGGTTTGCCACACGGGGGCCCCTTCGGGATTGACCCGCATGACCCACGCGGCTTTATCCCCCGCGCCCGCAGGGATCGCATCCCCGATCGCCAGAAGATCTCCGTTTTCCAAAGGAATGGCATGCCGGATCAGGGAATCCCCCCCCCCCCGCGCATAGGGGCGTTGATAGATAATCGTGCCCTTGGCATCAAGGCGCAAAATCCATCCGGCATCTCGCCCATCTTCGCCGCTCACACGCCCTGTAACCACCAATTCGGATGATCCCAAACGTCCGATATATTCCGGTTTGTTGATCACGCCAGGTAAATAGTCTTTCTGGCTCACCACGCGACCGGTTTTATCGACCCACACCAACACTGTATACACATCGGCGGGATGTTTGCGGGGACGCGCTTCGGCGGCGATGACCATCGCCTCATTCCCCACCAACGCGACAAGCGATTTGGGAACATAGGTCACCACTTTGTCCGAAATGATCTGGGATGATTTTTCTTCTCCCGCACCATTCAAAAACCGCAATCCAATGCCCCCCCCCGCCTCGGTGGATCCACCTATCTGCGTCATGACCACAATCCGGTCTTTTAACAACACGGCATCCGCCACATGGTGCAGATCCTTGACCGGCACCCATTTCTCGACAATCACTTTCCCGACTTTATCTGTCCGCAAAATCTCGACTTGTGGTGCCGATAATCCGGTTCGCTCGTCATACGGTGTGCTGGTCCCGATCACGATCTGGCCGCCATCGACAACCGGCAAAACCGTACGGGGAAGATCGGCCCCTTTTACGCCACTGATCCGTTTCCACGCTGCCGATTGGTCAAAATTCGGCACGCGCAAAGGAACAATCTGTTCCTCCACCCGCAAACAGGGATCCGGTGCTTTGGGAAGTTTGGGCGGCACCCGATCGGCGGCATATCCTGCGCCATATCCCGACACAAGAGCCATAACCGCACTTGCTACAACCAGAGATTTGAAACCTGTCATGATGGGTGATTCACCTACTTATTCGCCACTATTCTCTCCCCACCATACCTGATTTCCGGTACAAATTTTCAAAAAAATTTGTATTCTGGGATAAAATCAAAGAGAATTGTTGTTCTTTCTTCCCAATTATGGCTATAACCTCAGGAGATCCATTATAGAAACAACGAAAGATACCGAAGCTATGGCTCATATCCTGATTGCCGAAGACGACGATTCCATGCGCGGTTTTTTAACCTTGGCCTTGGAAAAAGCAGGTCATCGTGTTACTCCCTGCGCCGACGGATTGGCCGCTTATAAAGCCGCTGAAGATTTCGGAGCCAGCGTTGATTTGCTGTTGGCCGACATTGTGATGCCGGGAATGGACGGGATCGAACTGTCTCAACGGGTCAGCCAGATGCATCCGCATATCAAAATTTTGTTTATTACCGGATTCTCGGCCGTAGCGATGGGAGCCGGACTGGGGCAGAATGACAACGCAAAAGTCCTGTCCAAACCTTTCCACCTCAACGATCTGGTCAAACAAATCAACGAAATTCTGGGAAAAGACGCGACCGCCGCCGTATAATCCCTTCCTCTTCTTCTGTTTTGGCACACATACCGATCATTATATTATGTCCAAAAATAGAAATGCTGGGGGAGATTGCAAGAATTTGGTTGAGAAACGGGCCGTCCTGACATACACTCCATCGCG
>CAZMZK010000068.1:0-7742 GCA_964570705.1 uncultured Micavibrio sp. | reverse complement strand
CAATCGCATAATCGCTTAATTTCGACAGTTTAATCATAAAACCTAATCCGTACGTGTTTGGTACGGATTGTATAGGCCAGACTTTGGGCGATTTCAAGGGAAAAACCATCCGCAGATCAGGAGATATTCCTGAAAATTCGGGAACGGAGAGACTTGCCGTGGGATAGGGGGCCTTGAGATGATTTTGGAAATGGTGCGCCCGAGACGATTGGGGCGGGGTCATGTCTGCCCCCTTCCCCCGACTGTGCCGCTGCGCGGCATGTCGTCGAACGGTGCGTTCTTATCGCCGTTCTTACCATTTCATCCCTTGCAGGGATTGGAAATGGTGCGCCCGAGACGATTCGAACGTCCGGCCTTTGCCTTCGGAGGGCAACGCTCTATCCAGCTGAGCTACGGGCGCATAAGCACATAAGAACAATGTCGGCCTTTGTAACAGAAGCCGGAAAATAACGCAAAAGATTATTTACAGGGTATTTTGTCTATTTTCTTTATTTTATTGGACGGCAGAATTGTATAGTCTCTGGTCTATGACACATATTTCCAAATTCTTGATTTTTCTCGGGGCCTCCGTTCTTGTGCTGAGCGGGTGCGGGTTTCAACCGGTTTACGGAACGCATCGCGCTGCCCCGTCTGTTGCAGGCGGCCCAACCGCACGTGCGCTGTCCCGGATTGATATTGCCATTATTCCGGATCGGGCGGGGCAGATGCTGCGGAATGATTTGATTGACCGTTTGTATCGGGAGGGGTATCCCACCAATCCTGTGGCCACTTTGCACATCAGGCAGTTGGACGAGCGCAAAACCGAATTGGATTTGACCAAGGCTTCCGAGGCTACGCGCGCCCAGTTGCGAATTTCTACAAAGATGCAATTGCTTGATTCTGAAGAGAAAGTCCTTCTGGATCGCGATCTTTCCACGATCACCAGTTACAACGTTCTGGGGAGCGAGTTTGCAACCCGTGTCAGTGAAGAGGATGCACGCCAGAATGCCATTCATGATCTGGCGCGTCAGGTCGAGTTGATTTTGTCCCTCTATTACAACACATCACATGTGCCGCAAAAATGAAACTTCAAACGCGCCAGATTGACGGATTTCTGAAGGCACCGGATAAAGCGGTACGGGCCATTCTTGTTTATGGCCCCGATCAGGGGCTGGTCAAAGAACGCGCTAAAATATTGGGCCTCACGGTTGTTCCGGATTTGAATGATCCCTTTAATGCGGCCCATTTGACGGGAGAGTTGATCGAGTCGGATCCGTCGCGTTTTTTTGATGAAGTGAATGCCCAGTCCTTGATGGGCGGCACACGCCTGATCCGCGTGACCGATGTCGATCATAAATTTGCCGTGCATTTGAAAGACTGGTTGAAAACCACGCCGTCCGACGGAGCTTTGGTCGTGATCGAAGGCGGAAATCTGGGCCCACGCGATGCGTTGCGGAAACAGTGTGAGGAAGCCGCCAACGCGGCGGCCTTGCCCTGTTACGTGCCGGATGACCGCGATATGGCGAATTTTATCCGTGATTTGATCCGTGAGCAGGGAAAAACCGTTGACCAGGATGCGGCGATCTGGTTGTCCCATGCCTTGAAAGGGGATCGGTCTCTGGCGCGGATGGAGATCGAGAAACTGTGCCTTTATGTTGGGCCCCAGCAAGGGTCTATTACGTTATCCGATGCCCAAGCCAGTTGCGGTGAAAGTGGTGATCAGGGGCTTGATGATCTGATTTACGCGACCTTTGGCCGTGATCCGTTAAAGGCGATGACAACTTATCGCCGTTTATTGGATGAAGGCACCGAACTGATCATCATTGAGCGGTCATTGCAGAACCATGTGCGCCGGTTGCATCAGGTTAAAATCGATATCGAAGAAAACGGTCAATCGGTTGATATCGCCATGAAGAAACTGCAACCTCCTGTTTTCTTTAAACAAGAAGACAAATTCCGCGCCCAGATCAACCGTTTTTCCGGAGCCTATCTGCGCCGGTTATTGGCGCGTTTGTCCGAGATCGAGGCCGATACCAAACGCACCGGAACTCCCAGCCGCGCCTTGATCGGTGATGCGTTGCTGAAATTATCGGGGCTATGATCGCTGTTTATGGGTGCGTGGAAGATGACATGTCCTTCGTCTTTGTTATCCCCTGATGTCCGGATCCTGTTTGATTGCCTGGGGGATGGGGCTCTGCGCTTTGTTGGCGGGTGTGTCCGTAATGCGCTGTTGGGAATTCCGGTTACCGATATTGATCTGGCAACGCTCCATACGCCGCAGAACGTCATCGCCCGCTTGCAGCAAGCGGGCATAAAATACGTGCCGACTGGCATCGATTATGGAACCGTGACGGCGGTCATGAATGGGGTCGGGTATGAAATTACAACATTGCGCCGTGATGTGGCTACGGATGGGCGGCGGGCTGTGGTTGCCTATACAACCGATTGGGCGGAGGACGCGGCCCGTCGTGATTTCACCATTAATGCGCTTTATGCCGATCGGAATGGCGCCATTTTTGATCCTTTGGGGCGGGGATTGGCGGATCTGGAACGGCGCAAGATTGTGTTTGTGGGGGATGCCGATACCCGCATTCGCGAAGATTATTTGCGGATTTTGCGGTTTTTCCGCTTTCATGCGGCCTATGGGCATGGGGATCCGGATCCGGACGGGCTTGCCGCCTGTCGCCGACACGCCCGTTCTTTGACCACTTTATCACGGGAAAGAATCACGCAAGATATCACAAAAATTCTGATGGGATCTGCGCCGCACAGGATTCTTCCGGTGATGCGCGACTGCCGCATTCTACCCGCTATTTTCGGATCGGTGATGCCGTTGGATGATCTGGAACGACTTGTCGATTTGCAGGGAAAAACAGACTTTGCTGCGGGGGATGTTGCGTTTTGTGCGCGGCTTTATACGGTGCTGGGGTATCGTTATGGTGCAGCATTGCCTGTGCACAAACGGATGATTCTGACCAAGAAACAGCAGGCCATTTTGCAGGACTTGCGCCAGATGAAGTTGGGATTTTCTGCCATTAATGATCGTGTGCTGCAGACGTATTTGTATCGTTTTTCGCGGGATGCAGTGTTGGGTGCCGTGATGGTAGCGGCGGTACGGCAAAAAGTCCCTCCCGACACGGCCAGCCCCCTCTTGCATCAGGCGCAAGATATGCCAATTCCCGTCTGCCCTGTCCAGGGCCGTGATTTGCTGGCGATGGGCCATCCGGTGGGGGGACGTCTGGGAAAAACCCTGAAAAATATAGAGCGATGTTGGGTTGCCTCTGGATTCGTGTTGTCCCGTGATGCGTTATTGACCAAAGTCATTGAAAATAGGTAGGGTGTGGACGTATAGACAAGCAGGATAAATCTTGAACGAAAGGCTGTGTCATGAAAATAGGTGTGATCGGATGTGGGCAGGTCGGGGCAGCAAGTGCCTATGCCTGTGTGCTGCGTGGGGTTGGAACAGAATTGGTTCTGGTGGATCGCAATCACGATCTGGCCGTGGCACAGGCCGAAGATATCCTTCATGCGACGCCGTTTTCCGCGCCTATCTTGGTGAAGGCCGGTGACTTTGCCGATCTGGCCGGAGCTGGTATTGTCATGATTGCGGCGGGGGCTGCTCAAAAGCCGGGGGAAACACGGCTGGATTTGTTAAAACGGAATGCCGATATTTTCGCGGATATGATACCGCGCATTCTGGATGCTGCACCGGATGCTATTTTGTTGATTGCCAGCAATCCGGTGGATGTGATGACCCATATGGTGTCATCGATTGCGGCCAAAACCCATGGTATTCCGCCGGAGCGTGTGATCGGGTCGGGAACCATTCTGGATACGGCACGGTTCCGGTCGTTGTTGGGCGCGCATTTGGGCGTGTCCAGTCATTCGATCCACGCCTATGTTTTGGGCGAGCATGGTGATTCCGAAGTGCTGCATTGGTCAGAGGCCACAGTGGGCAATTTGCATCTGGTGGATTTTGCCAATCAGGTTGGAACCCCCGTGACCGACGAGGTACGCCAACGAATAGATGACGGGGTGCGCCGTGCGGCCTATAGCATTATCAAGGGCAAAGGGGCCACATGGTTCGGCATCGGGGCCGGTATGGCGCGGTTGGCGCAGGCGATTATCCGCGATGAAAACAAAGTGATTACGTGCTCGATGCCAACGGCGAATATTGCCCCGCATCTGGGATTGGTCAGCCTGTCATTCCCGCGGATTGTCAGTGCCAAAGGCGTTGTGCGGACTTTGTACCCCTCTTTGAATGACACCGAAAAAACCGCCCTGATCCACAGTGCGGATATTCTGGCCTCTGCTATCGCCGATCTTGCCCTGTAGGGCGGATTCCTGATCTTTTTGATCCTTCGTTGCGTTGTTTTTGTGCGCACAGGATCTGTGTGGATTGGTGTGTACTGTTGTTTTTTATGTTTTTCACCACGAAGCGCACAAAGATCTCGAAGATGTTTGTGCAAAGAGGTTCTTTCGTGGATTTCGCGGTCTTCGTGGTTTGAAAATTTCTTTTCTGGATCTTCTTCGACGGCTGGGCCGTCAGGGGATGACGCGGACGGGGGTCAGTTCTTCATGAATAATCCCAGCTTTCTGCCGCGATAGGGCATGGTCGCAAGGGACCTGTAAGCGGAAACGTCTGCGTCCTCTTTATACCGGATAATTGCCAGACCATCCGGATGGGTGGTAAACCATGCGGGAAGATTTTTTATATCAACATCATCTACGTGTTCGGTTATGCGGGCCAGAAAGCCGAATTCGGCGTTGTAATTGCTCACATAGGCCAAGGGGTGATGCTCTTTTTTCTGTTCCAGAATGGCAGAAAAAGGCACCAGATCATAGGATTTAAACACCGTTCCGGAGGCCATTATTTGACCAGCTACAAGCAAGGTCACCATTCCCGCTGTGGTTCTGGCCAGAGTGCGGATTGGAATATTTCTCAGCATGTCGGACAACAACAAGATGATAACGGGCAACAGCGGCAAAAGGTAATGTGGTTGTTTTCCGTGGATAATCGAAAAGGCCAGAAACACCGGAATAAACCAGCAGGCCAGAAATTTCAGGCGTTTATCATGGGTAAAGCGGGTTTTTAAAGATTTCACCCCTGTCCAGAAGGCGGGGAAAAAGAGCCAGGGCATCAGCAATAGGGGCAGCAAGGGCAGGTAGAAATAAAAGGGGCGCACATGGGCTGCACTGAAATTGCCTGTGACCCGCCCTGCGGTTTGGTTCCAGATTAACCAGAAGGCGAAATGGTTATCGGCAGCCTGAAGCACGGGAATCAGCCAGAGGAGCACTGGAATGGCCGCGATCAGGATCGCCAGAAGGACGGATCCATACCATGCTGCCGGACGTTTGAAATCCGCGGCCCAGAAGGGGGCTAACAGAAAAACAGGCAGGGTGTATAACAGGGCCACAGGGCCTTTGGCCAGAATGCCCATCCCTGCGCATAGGCCAATCAGGATCAGGTCTTTCGGGCTGCGGCTTTCGCTGTAGCGGACAATGAAAATCAGGGCTCCCAAAACACAGGCACAGACCAGAAAGTCGAACATTATCAATGTGCCGTAAATCAGGAAGGGCACACTGCCTGCCATTAATAGCCCTATACGGATGCGCGATTCGGAGTCCGTTGAGGGGGATTCTTTTAAAATAACGCGGGAGAGGGTACTTCCCAGAATGGCGGTTAAATACACGCAGCCCAGAGAGGCGAGGGTTACGGGAATCAATCCGACCCAGCGATGAACACCAAATATCTCCCAAAACCCGCCAATCAACCAGAACAGCAAGGGCGGTTTGTGGTGATAGGGCTCATAATTCATGGTCAAGGGCTGCAGCCATCCATTCCGGCTGATCATCTCCCAGGCAACGCTCATATAGCGCGTTTCATCGATCGGAAAAAGCGGACGAAACATCGCTGCGGTCAGGAACAAGGCCAAAGCCACAAGGGGAAGCCAAAGGGCCCGAAGAAGTTGAGGAATTTTTTCTGCCGTCATGAAATATGTATATTGCTACGATGTGGGTGTGTTTGGCGCGGCATTATGTGTCGTGCGCGATTTTTGATGAATGAAATATATGTTACGGGCGTAGATAATCAAGCCCGTCCCTTGCCCCAGAATAAAGACCGGATCCATTTTTTTAATCGCATAGGCCAGCAGAATCAGTCCGCCGCCGATGCTGAAATACCAGAAGGCATTCGGCATCACGCTTTTCTTTTGCTTTTCGGATGCAATCCATTGCACAAAAAAGCGCATCGTGAAGAGGCCTTGTCCCAGAAAGCCAATGGCCAGCCAGATATGGTCGGAGGTAAGTTCGGGAAAGGTCATGGACGGGATCCTGTGGTTGCGGTCTGATAGGATTGTTTGATTTCCGAAACCTGTGGCAGGGCGTTCGGGCGTCGTTGTAACCACATGACCCCCATCAAATCGGAAACCCCGACCACGGCGCGCGAAAAATTGCCGTATTTGGAGGCTCCCGATACGCGGGGGCGGTGCGCCACATCGACATGGGCGATGCTCACACCATCCCGCATCATTAACGCGGGCAAAAAGCGGTGCATATGGTTAAAGAAAGGAAGGTTGAGGTAACTGGTCCGGCTGAACATTTTCAGTGAACATCCGGTGTCGCGGGTGTTATCACGCAGCAAAAATGACCGGAGTTTGTTCGCAAAGCGTGAAGAAAGGCGGCGGCCAAGGTTGTCCTGGCGTTTCTTTCTTTGTCCGGCAACCATCACGTTGGACGTGGTTTTTTGTTGCGCAATATAAAGATTGTACAGCAATGGAATATCGGCAGGATCGTTTTGCCCGTCGCCGTCCAATGTGGCAATAATATCGTTGCTGGCGGCGCGAATTCCGGTGAGCAATGCTGCGGATTGACCGCTGCGGCGATCATGGTGCAATACGCGCAGCATAGGATATTCGGATTGCAGGGATTTCAATATATCGAGAGTGTTGTCGGTGCTGCCGTCATCGATGTAAACAATCTCGGTAATCGGGGCATGGGCTGATGCGGCCACAATCTCTTTGATCAGGGGTGCAATATTGCCTTCTTCATTCATCACCGGCACAACAACAGATATCATCGTAAAGCCCTCCTTGTTTTCGAGCTTGGCGGGCGGACGCTAGCACAAAAAAGCTGTCCTTTACCAGAGGGCATTTTTATGGGGGATCCCAGGGGGCGTCACTCCTTGACAGATTTTATGATGAGACCCGCAGATTTCTGCGGAAAAGTTTTTGAACGGACACTCAGGTGCCGGATCGGCAGCCGTGTTTCAGATCTTTGCAGGGAAATTCGGAGGTGCAGGCGATGCAGGAATACCGTGTTAACGCCTGAATATCTTTTAGAGTGACCGATGCTCCTTTGATATCGATTCCTGTGGCGTCTTTCAATTTGGCCAGTGCACGCGAAAACGTTTCGGGTTGCATGCCCAGACGTGCGGCGATCAATGTTTTGTCATAGGGCAGGTGGATCGTGGCGGATCCTGTGTTGGTATGATTCGTCAGGCGCAGCAAAAAACAGGCAATACGTTGGGGGGCATTCTGGATCGCGCGATGCTCGAGTTCCCTGTCTTGCTGTCTTTGGACCCGGGCCATCTCGGAGAGCATCGCCCGTGCAAATTTGGGATTTGTGTCCAATTGGTTTTTCCAGAAAGCGAGGGGAATGGATAAAACATCGACATTCTCTGCGGCTTCGGCACTGTAGGGATAAGAGTCGTCAGAAAACAGGCTGTTTTCGCCGAAAAGATGTCCCGTTGACAAGATATCCAC
>CAZMZK010000067.1:0-7763 GCA_964570705.1 uncultured Micavibrio sp. | reverse complement strand
TGGCAATGCATGAAGATATGGCGCAGGGGCAGAATGTCGCGATTTTATTCGGGGCGGAACGATCGGGATTAAGTAATGACGACGTGGCGTTGGCGCATAAGTTGATTACGATTCCCTTGAACCCCGGATTTTCATCGTTGAATTTGGGGCAATCGGTTTTGTTGGTCTGTTACGAATGGTCACAGGGCGTTTTTGGTGCGGCCCCCGTCACGTGCCCCACGGGGAAAAGTGTTCCGGCAACGGCAGAACAATTTCATTCTTTGTTTGATCGTCTGGATTCCGAATTGATGATCCACGGGTTTTTTCGTGTTCCGGAAATGAAAGACATTATTTCAAGAAATATCCGGTCATTATTTGCCCGGGCGCATCCCACGGAACAGGAAATCAATACGTTGCACGGCATCATAACGTCTTTGACGGGAAAGAAATAGGGGCAAGAAATAGGGGTGAGGATCTCTGATCTTGGATGGGTTTTTTCAGAGTGTTGCGCTGTGTTTCGGGTAGCCTTTGAGGGTTTCCGGAGCAATACAGCGCAGTAAATCGCGAATTTCCTGTCGCGCAGACACGGCGGACAACGTCATGCTATGGTTGGGATCTTCTTTTAAATCCAGCAAGGTCATGCCTTTTAAAAACAATTCCCGAAAAATGACCCTCTCGCCAAAGCCCGGGGCCAAACGAAAGCCGAATTTTTCGCCCATGGCGTGCAACAACTCGCCAACATCCCGCTTGTTACGGGCATCAAGGGAGGATAAACGGTTCCGCATCACGATCCAGTCGATGGTTCCGCCATCGCGGGCGGCCCGGACGGCCTTTTGTTCCGTGACCATACGGGTATAGATGGAGGGGCTTTTAATCTCGCGTGTGTCGGCATCGATACGGGCCAGAACGTCCATATCAATGAACGAATCGTTCATCGGGGTGATCAGCGTGTCGGCATAAGAATGAGCCAATTGGCCGAGAAAGGTGTCGGATCCGGGGGTATCAATCACGATAAAGTCGACCGCATCGCCGAGTTCCTCAAGGGCAAGGTGCAGAAAATCACGGTCTTGCTCTTCCTGTTCGGTCACGCTGTCAGCTTTGCTGCGTTCGATCGGGAAATGAAGCGGAATGGGGAGGAGCAGGCGTTCCTTGGCCGCATAGGCAAAGCGATTGGCCATGTAACGGGAAAATGTGCCTTGGCGGGCATCCAGATCAATGGTGCCAACGCCATAGCCCAGACGCATCAGGCCAATGGCGACATGCATCGCGGTGGTCGATTTCCCTGATCCCCCTTTTTCATTCCCCAAAACAATAATATGTGCGCGTGATCCCATGGATCGTCCCATTTGATGTGTTTCGGGTATTTAACCACGAAGCGATGCGGATCGAAAGCAAAGAATGCCGAAAAAAGAACATGTTACACAGAAGAAACGGGAGCGTTTATGCCTCTTCGAACATATACCCGACTCGTTCGAACAAGGTCGGGGTGCGGCGTTGGCGCGAGATTTCCAGCAAGCCCATCGCGGTAAAGCCATGAATCTGGACAGTGCAAGGGTCATCATCGATCAGACGTTCGATATGCGTTAGAAGATGTTTACGTTCTTTATCATCTTTCATCCGGATAAAATCGATCATAATAATCCCGCCCAGATTGCGAATCCGGATCTGGCGAATGGCTTCGGTCGCGGCTTCCAGATTAATTGTCAGGTTGCTGTTTTTGTCTGCACCCCGATTGACATCAATGGCAATCAGGGCCGCTGTTCCTTGAATAATAATATTCCCGCCGCCTTCCAGAACCGCATAAGGCTGGAAAAGCGATTCAATCGGCTTCATCAGGTCGTAATGATCCAGCAGCGCCAGATCATTGCTCGCGTTCTTGACTTCCACCGGTTTGATCCGTGTGACCAGATCGGGCGCAAATAATTCGCACCAATCTTCGGCGGTTTGAAAATGATCCATGGTGACAACTTCGATCCGCCGAATGGATTTCAGGGAATTGTCCGAAAGCGAGCGTTGCAGCGCGTCCGGCCCCTCCATAATCAACAAAGCTTCTTCGCCTTTTGCGTATTCGATCAGCCCTTCCCAGATGGCTTTCAGGATCTTGCCTTCGCGGATCAGAATATCGCTCTGCGTGTTGGCTGCGGCTGCGCGGAGAATACATCCATGCACATCCGTCAACGAGGCCATCATCGAGTCCAGTTGGGTGCGCATTTTTTTATCCCGAATGCGGGAGGAAATACGGTTGCTGTCATCCAGTGGTGTATAAATCATATATCGGCCCTGGATGGATACATCCATGCTGACGACAGGGCATTTATCTTCATAGGCGCGGTTATCTTCAAATTCCGGTTCCAGATAGCCCTGTTTCGCCTGTACCAGAATATATTGTCCGGCGCGCAGGGTTTTGCCAATCGGTTTTTGCCCGCCTTTGATCAATTTGCCATCCACATCATGCGAGCGTGTGTCTTTGTTAAACAGGATCCCCAGCGTGTCACCATCGAGATCCAGAAACGCGGCGTCCAGCTTGGCATCAATGCGGTCGACCCGCGCCCAGTAAATGGATCCCCAGCGTACCAATTCGTGCGGAGGGTCAACTTCCAGCCCCTCGATGCGGGATCGTTCCGTTGCGGCAACCCACAGGCACCCATCTTGTTCTTCGATAATAATATCCAAAATAAACTCTAGCTTTCTGTGTTGGCGGTATAAAATCCGACTCCCTCCAGCATAGACCGAATATCATAAAGCGACAAGCCAACAACACAGGAGAAAGACGCGCCACTGGTGCCTGTGACAAAGGTTTCAGCCAACCCTTGGATGCCATAGCCTCCGGCTTTGCCAATCCCTTCGCCCGAGGCGATATAGGCGGCTTTTTCGGCAGGGGTCAGTTTCTTGAATGTCACGCGCGTGCCGACAACGCGGGAGACACATTTTCCCGTGGGGGCCAGAACCGCCATGCCGGTATACACGTGATGCGACCGCCCCGAGAGGAGGTCAAGGCACAACGCTTCGTCCGCATCGTTTTCCGATTTGGGAAGAATGCGCCGCCCAACCCCCACGACACTGTCGGCGGCCACAATATAATGGGCGGGGTAGTCCACGGCCGGAATGGCCAGAGCTTTCTCTCGCGCCAGACGGAGGGCCAGATCACGGGGTAATTCGCCTTTCCGTGGGGTTTCATCAATATCGGCGGGCACGACATGAGCAGGTGTAATGCCGATGCGTTTTAAAAGATCCAGTCGGCGGGGCGAGGCAGAGGCCAGAATAAGCGGGGCGTGGGACAACATGGGGTTATTGTGACAAGAGTTGGAGTTGGGTGGTGGATACTTGGGTAGGATAGAATTTATATTTTGAAATATGGCCTGTATACGAATAAGCAATCCACGCATAACCTTGGTTACCCCATGTGCCGGAAAATGTATTGGTCCCGGGAGTAGTGCCATCCGATGATATGCGCAATCCAGCGGGGCCATAGCTGGAAGATACTTTTATGAGGCTGTTTTGTGGTTGCGCAGTTGATCCCGCCACATTTGTTCCATCATAGATATTGAATGTTGTGGAGCCGCTTGGGCGATAGGCAAAGCGTCCTGAAAGCGATGTCCCAAAAATGCGTGATGTCCCCCCCCGTGTTAAGCGCGGACGCTTCTTCAAACTGGCCCATAAATGTTCCTGTGGCCGCGCTAAACCATCCTGCCGTGGTAGGGATGGTAAAATTATCAGCACCTCGTGCGACGGCTGCGGTGGTGGTTGGGATATAGGAGGTGGAAAAAGTACCTTGTTCCAGTTGAGCCCCCCAAATATAGACCCCGGATGAGCCATCGCCAGTGTAATTGTTTGTCGTACCGTTCCATAAACCAATATAGGCTGTTGCGTTACCTGAAGCTGTTGCAATAACAGATTTTTGACATCTATAAAAACCATTCCCTACATATGTAATTGAACCAGAGCCCGACATCACGGATTCAGATAGTAAATTATATCGTGTAATATTGGCTCCAAAATATGCGGTCTGAAACTCGAGTGAAATTTGATTCCTCTCCTTTGCCTTTACATAGATGGAAAAGCTGTAGTAGGCCCCTGCTGTAACAGGAATAGAAGAAAAATAAATCTCATGTTTTCCGGATGAGGCTGACTCAACTAATCTATCAACATCAATTATACCGGTTGGAGCAGATTCTTCATTTGCAGAAATGGTTGAATTGGCTTTTCCCCAATAAGCATTATCAAATTGGTCGGAATATTTTAATAAATTCGTGCGTGCTTCTTCAATCAAAATGCCTTTGGCGGCGTGGGTGACGGGATCGTAATCAAAGCGGGGGGTGTTGCTGGCGGCGGTTTGCATCACACCTGCACTGTCGAAATAAGTGGCGGTCCCAGAGCGCGAAAATGTGCCGCCAGTGGCGGTCAGGAAGGATGTGAGATCATTATAAGCTGTTCCATTCACGGTGTAGCGGCCATCGGCATCATAAGTGAAATCAAGAGACAGGGATGGATAATTAACTTTGACATTTGTGGTGATGGGGGGAGTAAAGGTAAGGGCAGCATTATTCCCTTTGGCATCTTTGATGGTTCCACCATTGAGTTGAATGGGGGATGATACGCTGACTCCATCCAGATCGACGTCGCCCGCTTGGGGGGAGAGGGTAAAGGTAAGGGCATTGGTCCCTGTGCCAGAGGTGTAGGTAGCATAGCGGGACGTTCCGCCCACATCCACCGCAATACGCGGTGTCCCCGTCACGTTCACGGCTTCGGATAAATTGACTGTGATGGGGATATTTAATGCGGCATGGGCAGAGGACGGCACAAAAGATAACAGAGCCAGTCCCGAAAGAATGCCCAGACAAAGAGGCTTGGACGAGAAGCCAAGGCCGGGAAGATGTCTTTTGTGTGTCGTGTGGTTCATATGTCTCTCCGATTGTGTTGCTACCGATGTATATCCTTTTTCTCGGAAATTTTATATATTCAGAAGAACGTAATCGCTTTATATGTAATGATAAACGGAAAACTATGCAAGGAGCCGTACTTATCCATGGAAAAAGCCCTGTTCAGCGAAGCCGATAAGCCCCATGTTCTGGTGGTGGATGATGATGACCGGATCCGGTCGTTATTGTCCCGTTTTTTGCGCGATAACGGGTTTGTGGTGGCGACCGCCAAAAATGGCAATGATGCGTTGGATGTTCTGAAATGTGCGTATTTTGACGTCTTGGTGGTCGATGTGATGATGCCTGAGAAAGACGGGCTGGAACTCACGCGCGATTTACGTGCGACATCGGATATGCCTGTTCTGTTATTGACGGCGCTGGGCGAGGTCGATGACCGGATCGCTGGTCTGGAAGTCGGCGCCGATGATTATCTGTCCAAGCCATTCGAGCCAAAAGAATTGGTCTTGCGGTTAAAGGCTATTTTGCGGCGCAAGGGTGGGGTGGTGAATCGCACCCTTGATAATCTGGTGATTGGCAAATGGGTCTTTTATCCCGAGGATGACAGATTGGTCTCGGATGCGGGCGACGAGGTGCGCCTGACGAGCGTCGAAGCGACGCTTTTGGAGGCGTTGGCACGCCATGCCGGAAAAATTCTCAGCCGTGAAGAATTGGCGCGGTTATGCGGGGTTGATGGAAATGACCGGACGGTGGATGTCCAGATTACGCGGTTGCGCAAAAAGATTGAAGAAGACAGCCGGATTCCCCGTTATATCCAGACCATTCGCGGGCAGGGATATTTGTTAAAAATTACGCAAGACAGCCAAGGGGCCTAAGCGATGAAAAAAACCTATCATCCGTCCTATTGGGTGAAAAAGATCATGCCGCGGACGTTGTTTGCGCGGTCGTTGTTGATTATCGTGGTGCCGGTTCTGTTGTTACAAATCATCACGACATTGGTATTTGTGGATAATCACTGGCGCAAAGTGACTTCGCGTCTGGCCTTTGCAGTTGCCGGAGAAATCGCCATTATTGCCGATGATCTGGATCATAATCATGCGGCCTATCGCGTTCGGGATATCAGCGGGGTTTATGCCCGGAAACTGGATTTGCTGGTTACGTTTGAATCTGGCGCAACCCTTGTTCCGGAACGTGTGGCTGCTGGGAAATGGACGGGGACATGGGGGCCATTTGCGGTAGAAGCCCTATCCAAATCGATGGAGAGCCAGGTGCGCCGTCCGTATAGCCTGTCATTTTCTCCCGATAATGAATGGGTGAATATCGGCGTCCAATTACATGGTGGTGTGTTGCGCGTGTTGGTTCTGGAACGGCGTTTATATACGTCGTCGGCCAATATTTTCCTGTTATGGGTGTTGGGCACGTCGGTGATTTTATTTGCCATTTCGGTGTTTTTTATGCGCAACCAGATCCGCCCCATCCGGAAATTGGCGGTTATGGCCGAACGCATGGGAAAAGGGCGCG
Organism: uncultured Micavibrio sp.; assembly: GCA_964570705.1. Lineage (GTDB taxonomy): Bacteria > Pseudomonadota > Alphaproteobacteria > Micavibrionales > Micavibrionaceae > UBA1573. Next base: position 1,386 of record CAZMZK010000067.1, on the reverse strand, counting down.
AGATTGGCGCGTTCAAGCCCGAGGGTGCCCGCGAGGTTCGCCAAGCGACCCGTGCATTTTTGGAGATGCATGAACGTATCACGCGGCAGGTAGAACAACGCACCGCGATGTTGGCCGGAGTGTCGCATGATTTGCGCACGCCGTTAACACGCTTGAAATTGGGCCTGTCCTTGATCGGGGACAATGATGATGTGGCAGCCTTAAAACAGGATGTGGCCGATATGGAACGGATGGTCACCAGTTACCTGAACTTTTTGCGCGGGGAGGGGGAGGAGGTCACAGAAACCGTGACCTTATCCGCTTTGGTGGACAAGGTCGCCGAGGCGGTGAAGCGTCATGGAACCCCCGTGCATGTGGAGATCGATCCGGCCATTCGCATGGATGTTCGCCCCTTGGCATTTACGCGCTGTATCCAGAATCTGGTCAGCAATGCGGAAAAATATGGATCAGAGGTCTGGATCGCGGCCAAAGACAAAATCGATCAGGTGATTATCACGGTGGATGATAACGGGGAAGGTCTGTCCCCCGATTTATACGAGGATGTGTTTAAGCCATTTTTCCGTGCGGATACATCGCGCAATGTGTCCACGGGCGGTGTTGGCTTGGGGCTTCCGATTGTCCGCGATATTGTCCAGGCCCATGGGGGAGACGTCCATCTGGAAAAAAGTCCCAAAGGTGGCCTTCGCGTTGTGATCACATTGCCGGTATAGGGCATAGAAAAACCCCGCATGCGCGGGGTTTTGGAACAGGACTATAACGTCCTGATTATTTTTTACCGGAAGCCGATTTTTTTGACTTCTGTTCTTTTGCCTCTTCGGCAGTCGATTGAATTTCTTCAAAGCAGGCCGCAATACGGCCATTCAGAATATCCAAGGCTTCCCGTGTGGATTTGTTGGCGATGTCGCTGACTTCACGCACATCATGCACAGTCTTTTCGTAAGCTTCGCGGATAAGCTCGGCGCTGCGCGCAATTTTCTCTTCCGGAGTGCCTTCGGCCATAACTTCTTTCGCGATCGCGGATTGTTCCTGAACCAGTTTCGACAAAATTTCGGTTTGCCGCTGGATGATAGCTTGCACGCTTTGGGCGGCAACTTGTTGCGCTTCGGTGTAAGCTTGAACCGATTTCCGGCCTGACTCCATCATTTCTTTCATGCCAAAAGGGGCATTGGGGATCGTAGGGAATAACGTGTTACTCAGATCAGGTTTAAGCCAATTCTCGAAAAAAGAATTTTTTGCCATTTTATGTCTCCTCAGGATTGCGATGCGCAATTTAATGTTTCTTAATATCTAGGGAATTTCAAAAACTGTCAAGAAATTGTCGGAAAATATTCAAGGTCCGCCGGTAAAGAAGCAAATTTCAACTGTATGGAAATTGTTTTTGACGAC
>CAZMZK010000066.1:0-7781 GCA_964570705.1 uncultured Micavibrio sp. | reverse complement strand
TACTCCGTGATTCCGACTTTAGCCGCGACCAGCGCCACCACCGAAGCCCTGTCACCGGATAGCAAAACACGAGTTAAACCTTTTTGCTGCAACTCGGCCAAGGTTGCGACCGCATCATCCCGCAACCGATCCTGAAAACGGAACCCCACCGGAGCCCTCCCCTCAACAGCCAGCCAGATTTCCAGATCCTCCAGACACCCTAAATTCTTATGATGTGGCGCCTGAATATCCCCGCACCACGCGCGACTGCCCAAACGCACATGCCGCGCCTGCACACGCGCCTGTAACCCCTGCCCTGCGTGTTCGGTCATTTCTTCGACCGCATACACATCCCCATGATAAGCCGATGCCAAGGCTTTGGAAAGCGGGTGGCGGCTCTGCAGGGCCAAAGACGCGGCAATCTTTAAATCCTCCGGATCATAATCCCCGATCAAAGACGGCCGCCCGATCGTCAGGGTTCCGGTTTTATCCAGCACCACCGTATCAATGGCCGCCATCCGTTCCAGGGCATCTCCGGCCTTCACCAAAACGCCGCGCTTCATCAACAATCCGGACGCCATAACCTGCACCACAGGAACCGCCAGCCCCAGTGCACAAGGACAAGTCACAATCAACACGGTGACCGCGACCATCAATGCATCTTGCCATGGCACCCCGATAAAGCCCCACCACAGAATAAATGCTGCTGCAGCAAAGCTGTGCACCACCGGCGTATACATGCGCGCCACACGATCGGCCAAACGGACATATTTAGCTTGCCCCTGTTCGGCCTTTTCCATCAGACGCACAACATCCGCCAACACCGAATCCTCGGCAGCCTTGACCACACGCAGGGTAAGCGGGGCAGACTGGTTGACCGTGCCTGCAAACACCCTATCATGCGGCCCCACATGGCGGGGCAATGTTTCACCGGTAATCAACGACGTATCCATCATGCTCTCGCCACGTTCCACGATACTATCGACCGGAATATTTTCTCCTGCCGCGACCAGAACACGCATACCTTCGCGCAAATCGCGGATCAGAACACGTTTCGGACGTGTCCCCGCATCCTCATCAGCATCACCCACAACAGTGGCAAAACCGGACAAGGTCTGGATCAAATCGCTGGCCGCACGTTTGGCACTGCGCCGCGCCTGAAAATCCAGATACCGTCCCACCAGCAAGAAAAACATGAGCATGACAGCCGAGTCAAAATAGGCATGTTCCGCCCCACGCAGCACTTCGAACACACTCATTCCGGTCGCGAGAATAAGGCCAAGAGAAATCGGCACATCCATATTGGTCTGGCCACGTTTCAGGACAGACAGAGCGGAACGGAAAAACGGGCGCCCCGAAAAGATCACGGCGGGAATGGCAATCGCGCCCGAAATTCCGTGCAGCAATTCCCGCGTGGCAAAGCCCATAGTCTGGGTGGTCGTAGTCCATAACCCGACCGACAGCAGCATGATATTCATCATGGCGAATCCCGCAACGCCCAGACACGTCAACAAGAAGCGGTTTTCGCTCTCCACGGTACTTTTGTCCACATCGGGATTATATGGATTGACAGTGTACCCCAAGGATTTGATGGTCGCGATAAAATCATTGGCCAGCTCCGCCGCCCCCGACCAGACAATATTCAAACGTCCCGTTGAAAAATTCAACCGAACGCTGTGAACGGTCTCGAAACTCTGGATGGCGGACTCGATTTTCTGGATACAGACCGCACAATGGACGCCCCCGATCAAAAGAGAGAGAGTATTCCGCCCCTCCGCATCCTGTCGGACAACCCCCTCATAACCAACCTCACTACGAACAGGCGGACTAATGTGGGTCGGCGGAAGGTGGGGTATGACTGTGGTCTGGGGCATGAAGGGCTTCCTGTTGACGCTTTTTCGCTTCGGCGATGATCTGGTTAAAATGCAGCCCTTTTTCATACGCATTCTCGACCACGACACCCGTATAAGTCGAAAGAGCCTTGTAAGCAAAGAACATGTTCACACAGATAAAGGTCATAAAAAACCCCAGAATGGACAGCAAAACCACACGTCCGGATTTCCGACTATCTTCGGCCTGACTGGCAGGAGTGCGGGGCGCGAGGGAAGAGGAAAGAGATGTCATGTACTACTCCTTAGGGCGTTCCGAGATAAACATGGTTTCATACGTCACCGTGTTCTGCGTATCTTTATCCGTCAGTTTAAAATATATATCTTTCGGAGGTTGTGGCAAGATCTGTGACTCAACAAAGACTTTGTAATGACCAACCGTATCGGCAGGAACATAAATATGATCTTCGGTCACATCCCCCGCCCCGTTGACTTTGACACTCACACCCTCCAATCCCTCGACCACCAATTTGTAATAACGATGTTCATGGGTTTTGTTCAGAATTTTAATGTCATAGCCATTGCGGATTTCGCCACCCGACAATTGCACAAAAAGCGGGTTCCGGTCATGCAACACCGATAATTTCAACGGATCCCGATGAATCAAACCATACAACATGATCGACCCGACAACCGTCAGGACAATCATATAATAGAATGTCCGTGGACGGAAAATCCGGAATCCCTCGACAATTCCTTGCAAACGGTGAGCTTTGCGGTGTTCGGTATCATACGCAATCAGCCCCCTTGGCAAGCCCAATTTGTCCATCACCTCGTCACAGGCATCAATGCACAACCCACATGCAATACACTGCATTTGCAACCCATGGCGAATATCGATCCCCATCGGACACACCTGAACACAGGCACTGCAATCCGTACAGTCACCCAGATTGCTCCAATCTTCGCCTTTTTTATGCTTGCCACGTGGCTCGCCACGAATATCGTCATAGCCGATAATCAGCGTATCTTTGTCAAACATGGCCGACTGGAAACGGGCATACGGGCACATAAAGGTGCACACCTGTTCCCGCGCAAAACCCGCCATGATATAGGTGGAAGCCGTCAGACCAAAAACAAAGCCCATGACTTTTGGCGAGACATCAAGATTTAATGCATGATGGATGAGGGTCGGCGCATCATTGAAATACAATACAAACGCGCCGCCCGTTGCAAAAGCAATCAGAATCCATAAGGCGTGAGTCAGCCCCAGCTTATAGATTTTCTGGAAGTTCCATGGCCCTTCGGCCAATTTTTTGCGTTGAAAACTATCGCCCTGAATCAGTTCTTCAACCTTGATAAAAAGATCAGTCCAGACCGTCTGAAAGCAAAAAAATCCGCACCACACGCGCCCTAACAAACTGGTCACAAAAAAGAGACCAATGGCCGCACAAATCAAAATGCCGGTTAAAATATAGACTTCTTGCGGCCAGATCTCAAACCAGAACCAATAGGCCCGCCCCTTGTCCATATCAATCAACACGGCCTGATCCGGTGCGTTCGGTCCACGATCCCACCGCAAAAACGGGACAAAATAATATATACCCAAACAAATGGCCACAATCGCCCACTTGGCCCGACGGAACAATCCCTTGACAGATTTCGGATAAATACGCACCTGACTTTTAAAGAACTGGATATCACCCGATGCAGGGGTATCACACGATCCTTTGCAATTCTTACCGTTGTCGCATCCCATAGTGAGACCTCTTTGGCTGGATATATCCCGCTGGCAGAACAATTTGTGTATCCGGAAGCGGAACATCGTTTATGGACGAAGAATCTGCCATGCAGATAAGGCTAGACCGTTCGTCATGATACATAGCACCAAAACGAACGGTCTAACAGACTTATTTCATTATTTTTTCTCGGCAGGGGCCGCACCGGTCTCCGGTTCCCCTCCACCCAATTCATGGACATAAATTGCCAATTGACGGATGGTTGCATCATCCAGACGGGCTTTCCATGTCGGCATAACGCCCGCATGGGCATTGACAACGGTGTTGGTGATGTCGTCTTTCGTCCCACCATACAGCCAGATATTATCCGACAGGTTTGGCGCCCCGAACTCACGTCCACCTTTGGCGTCCGCACCATGACAGGCCGCGCAATTTTCCTGGAAAACCGTATAACCCGGCATCGAATTTTTGGCTTCGCCCTTGGAAATAGACATGACATAATCTACAACCGAGTCAATTTGCCCTTTATCCAGAATGCCGTCTTTCCCGAAGGATGGCATTTGGGACGTACGGGCTTGTTCGTGACCCGAACGAATCCCGTATTGAATCGTGGTATAGATATCGCTGATTTTACCCCCCCACAACCAATCATTGTCGTTCAGGTTAGGAAAACCTTTGCTTCCTTCTGCGCCGGATCCGTGACAGACCGCACAGTTGGATTTAAAGGCGGCATTCCCACCGGCAATCGCAAACGCATATAACTCTTTGTCCTTCATAATGTCGTCAAACGACGCTTTATTGAATTTCTCGAGATAGGCTTGCTGACGGGCGGCAATTTCCGCCTGACTGGCTTCCAGCTCTTTATACTCGGTATAGCCGGAGGTGCCTTTGGTAGCGCCACCTGGAATTGGCCAGGACGGGTACACAACAAAGTACCAGGCGGACCAGATACAGCAAATCAAGAACACCCAGACCCACCAACGTGGCAAAGGGTTATTCAACTCTTTTAATCCGTCCCATTCATGACCGGTGGTTTGTACACCGGAAATCTGGTCGGTTTCTATGTTTTTATGTTCATCAGTCATGATTATTCATCCTTTAATGGTATATCGGCTAATTTATCGAATTTTGCTTTTGCGTTGGGGCGGAACAACCAGACCAGAATGCCGATAAACAGCATCAGGAACAAAAATAATCCCGCAAACCCAACGATCGAACTGGCAAAATGCTCATTCATTTCTGTTCGGCCTCAACCGCTTTGGTTGCATTAAAGTCGACCATCGTGCCAAGAACTTGCAGATAGGCGACCAATGCATCCATTTCCGAAACGACTTCTGGCTGACCGTCAAAATCACGCGCATTGACTTTTGCTCCGTAACGAGCGGTCAAACCGGATATATCCGCTCCACCTGCCTCGCCCGTTGCCTGAGTCGTTGCATCAGCCGTTGCCTGGGCAATCATATCGTCGGTATAGGGAACACCAACCAGACGCAACGTTTTGAGGTGCGCGGACAGATCTTCGATCTTGGCCGCACGGTTTTTCAAAAACGCATAAGTTGGCATAATCGATTCCGGAACAACAGATCGCGGATTGGTCAGGTGAGCCACCTGCCACGCATCGGAATATTTTCCGCCCACGCGCGCCAGATCAGGCCCCGTCCGTTTCGATCCCCATTGGAAGGGGTGGTCATACATGCTTTCGGCAGCCAGAGAATAGTGACCATAGCGCACCACTTCGTCACGCAAAGGACGGATTTGTTGCGAATGGCAGTTATAACAGCCTTCCCGAATGTAGATGTTGTATCCCGCCAATTCCAGAGGTGTGTAAGGACGCACCCCTTCGACCGGCTCGATCACCGTTTCCTGACGGAAGAGAGGAATGATTTCGACAATCCCCCCGATCAGAACCGTCACGATCACCGCAATCAACAGAACGATTGAATTTTTTTCTAAAAATTCATGTTTCTTCATCATTTTTAGTACTCCTTATTATTCTGCTGGTTGCAGTTGTTGAGGTTGACCAGCAATCCGCGCTTCGCGTGGGTTTCCGTCCTTGTCGACTTCACCCGCAGCAACGTCGCCCTTGATGGTGCGATAAACGTTGTAACACATGATTAACATACCGGTCAGGTACAATACCCCGCCCAAAGCACGAATCACATAGAACGGATGCATCGCCACAACAGTTTCCACGAAGGAATATTCGAGGAAGCCCATGCTGTCATAAGAACGCCACATCAGACCCTGCATGATTCCGGATACCCACATCGCGCAGATATACAGAACAATACCCAGAGTTGCGACCCACAGGTGCAGGCTGACGAGTTTCAAAGAATACACTTCTTTTTGACCCCACAGACGTGGCACCAGATAGTACAGACAGCCGAAGGTAATGAAACCAACCCAGCCGAGAGCCCCCGAGTGCACGTGACCAACAGTCCAGTCCGTATAGTGCGACAAAGAGTTAACCGCACGGATCGACATCAAAGGCCCTTCGAAGGTGGACATCCCGTAGAACGCCAACGAAACAATCATGAACTGCAGCACAGGGTCTTTGCGGAGTTTATCCCAAGCCCCGGACAAGGTCATAATCCCGTTGATCATCCCACCCCAGCTCGGCATCCACAACATAATCGAGAAACACATTCCCAATGTTTGGGCCCAACCTGGTAAGGCAGTGTAGTGCAAGTGGTGAGGACCGGCCCAGATATACAGGAAGATCAGAGACCAGAAGTGCACAATCGATAAACGGTAAGAATAAACCGGACGCTCGGCACGTTTCGGAACGAAATAATACATCATCCCCAAGAAGCCAGCGGTCAGGAAAAAGCCCACCGCATTGTGACCATACCACCATTGGATCATCGCGCTCTGGACACCTGCCGCAACCGAATAGCTTTTTGCACCAAACAGATCCACAGGAATCGATACGTTATTCCCCAAATGCAGCACAGCCACCGTGATGATAAAGGCAAGGAAGAACCAGTTCGCCACATACAGGTGAGGTTCCTTACGTTTGATAATGGTTCCCATGAAGACCAACAGGTAAGCGACCCATACAACGGTCAGCCACAGGTCAGTATACCATTCTGGTTCTGCATATTCTTTCCCTTGGGTAACCCCCAGAACATAACCAAGAGCCGCCATCACGATAAAGGCTTGATATCCCCAGAAAGTAAAGAGCGCCAACCCATCCGTCCACAAGCGGGCACGGCAGGTACGCTGTACAACATAATAGCTGGTTGCAAACAGCGCGTTCCCGCCAAAAGCGAAAATAACGCCGGATGTGTGAACCGGACGCAAGCGCCCGAAGTTCAAGAATGGCTCCACGTTCAGGACTGGAAACGCGAGTTGCAGAGCAATAAAAAGCCCTGCCAGCATCCCAACAACGCCCCAGAAGCATGTTGCCAAGGTAAACATTCTTACAATACCATAATTGTAATCTGTTTTATCGAGTGTTTCTGTGCTCATATTTTTTTCCTTAGTTTTAGATCAAAATCAATCCGGCCATGATAAACAGCCATAATCCACTCCATACCATCATGCCTTGCAACACATAGGGCATCGCTTTCGGATACCGTACATGCAAAGCCTGACCGGCGAAAGCAGTAAGAATTAAGGCTGGCATCGTTCCCCCACCAAATGCTGCCATCGATATTGCGGCCTGCAATACATCCGGAGCCGTAGCTGCAGCCATAAGCGCAGACGTGACCAAACCGCACGGCAAAAATCCCAGCAACAGTCCCATGCCGAATCGTTTAAAACCATTCGGATTATGGGACAATTTCTGAAATCCATTGCTGAACCAGCGATAGGGAAGGGAAATTTTAACGGCAGATACCCACGGGAAAAGTTTTCCAAGCTGTGGGAACGCACTCACAAAAAAGATCAAACCGGCCAGCACCAGAATAGGGGCCAGGACATAGGCGCGCACAGGCGCATAAAGAAACACAACATTAAGCAAAGACGACAACACCGCAGCCAAGCCCGTATAGGTTGTGATTCGCCCCAAATGATACGGCAACAAAACAGCCTGGGACAACTTCTCGACATGCCCGGATTGCGCCATCACAAAGGGCCCGCACATAGCGACACAATGGGAAAATCCGCCGACAATCCCTGCCAGAAACAAGCTCATAACCAGCCCTTGGGACAAAGAAATCCCATGAAAACAGGCACCGATGGCTTGTAAACTCTGCATGTATCTGAAAAACCCCTAAATTGCGACCATCTC
>CAZMZK010000065.1:1212-7853 GCA_964570705.1 uncultured Micavibrio sp. | reverse complement strand
GCGGGTCAGGCACCAAACAATCCGAAGCCAACCGCGTTCTTGAAATTTCGGAAATTACCCGCGGACTCAAAGCCTTGGCCAAAGAACTTCAGGTTCCGGTTCTGGCCTTGTCCCAGCTCTCGCGGGCGGTGGAACAACGTGAAGACAAGCGTCCGATGCTGTCCGACTTGCGGGAATCGGGATCGATTGAACAGGACGCGGACGTGGTGATGTTCGTCTTTCGGGAAGAATATTATCTGGCGCGGGAAATTCCGGCCCAGCGCGATAACGAAACCCCTGACAAATTCAATGAACGTTATGCCAACTGGGCACAACGCCTGCAAGACAGCGCAAATGTGGCCGAAGCCATTGTGGCCAAGCAACGTCACGGCCCGATCGGGATTGTCAAACTCTTCTTTGATCCAAACCTGACCAAATTTGCCGATCTGGATATGCGGCATCGGTAAGGTCCCGTAAATTTTCTCTTTCTGAATCTCTCACCCCCCTACAATGTAGGGGGGTGAGACCGTTTTGATATCTTTTTTTTGAGAGAGAGGGGGCTTTCCTGTCTTTAACTGGTTTGACGACGGAGGAAGGCTGGAATATCCAATTCATCCTCTTCGGCTTTCGGGGCAGATGGCCCATCGATGTTCAAGCGGCCCTGCGCTGGTTGTTGTGCCGGTTGTTGCACGGGTTGTTGGGTCATAGGTGCGGAGGATACCGCCGGAGCGACACGTTGTGAGCGCGGAGCTTGAGTTTGTGCCGTCTGACCTTCACCCGAGAACACATCGTTATGATCCGATCCGGACAGGGAATCAATACTGGCTTCTACACGACGATATCCGCTGGTGATCCTCTCGAACAGGGATGGCGATTTTTTGCGCGCTGGTTGTTGTGCCTGAGGCTGTTGGACGTCTTCCGGTTGGTAGTAAACCTGGGTTTGTTGCTGCACAACTTGCGAGGCATAGCCATTCTGGGCATGGACTTCGACGGGTTGTGGGGGAATATAGACCTCGCCCATGCGGGTTCCACGAGCATAGGCTGGCTCTGCTGGCTGCTGTACAGGAAGATCCAGTGGTTGTTGAGGGATAACCTGTGCCGCTGGTTGGGTAATAGGTTGTGCCATAGGCTGTGGAGTCGGTTGCGATACCGGTGCGTATTGAACCGATTGCGGGAACGATGCACGCGCGGATTCACGCTGCGCCGGCATAGGAGCACGGGCAGGGGAGGCCACCGTTTCTGTTCGAGCCGATTCACCACGACCTGATTCAAACCGAGATGTGCGTGAAGCAATTCCCGATCCACCCAACAAGCTACGTCCGCCAGAGGAGGAGCTCGATGTAGAGGTGGATGATTTCTTGGCCTCGATTTCGGCATCAATGCCGGTGGCAATGATCGAGACGCGGATGGTTCCTTCCATGGTTTCATCAAAGGTAAACCCGAAGATCAGGTTTGCATCAGGATCCACTTCGTCGCGGACGCGGTTGCTGGCTTCGTCTACTTCGAACAGGGTCATGTCGTATCCGCCTGTAATGTTGACGATAACGCCTTTGGCACCCCGCATGGAAATGTCGTCCAGAAGAGGGTTGCTGATGGCTTTTTCGGCTGCTTCGATGGCGCGGTTTTCGCCACTGGCTTCGCCCGTTCCCATGACGGCTTTGCCCATTTCCTGCATAACGGAGCGGATATCGGCAAAGTCAAGGTTAACGTGACCGTTCTTCACGATCAGGTCGGTGACCCCGCGGACAGCCGATTGCAGAACGCTATCCGCCATTTTAAAGCCATCGGCAAATGTTGTTTTGTCATTCACGACACGGAACAAATTCTGGTTCGGGATCACGATCAATGTGTCGACATAGCTTTGCAATTCGGCCAGACCGTCTTCGGCCATCCGCATGCGGCGCGTTCCTTCGAAGTGGAATGGTTTGGTGACAACACCGACGGTCAGGATTCCACGGTCACGGCAAGCCTTGGCAATCACGGCGGCGGCCCCTGTCCCCGTTCCCCCGCCCATACCGGCGGTGATGAAGGCCATATTGGCATCTTCCAGATATTGCATGACATCATCGAGGCTTTCTTCGGCAGCAGCGCGACCGATTTCTGGCTTGGCTCCGGCCCCCAGACCTTCGGTCACAATGGCACCTAATTGAACTTTATGGTCGGCAAGGCTGCCCAGCAAAGCTTGCGCATCAGTGTTGCAGGCAACAAAATCCACGCCGTTCAAATTCGACGAGATCATGTTGTTGACGGCATTATTCCCTGCGCCCCCCACACCAATCACGGTGATTTTGGGCGAGAGTTTTTTTGAAGAGTGATCCACGTTGTTCATCCTGATGTTAATCATTGAAAGGGGTTCCTTCCGAGGGTGTATCGGTTGCATAGAAGTTTTTTATCGAATTTTTTATGGGGAAATGTGCTGCTTAAACCGACTCGATGTTCGAATCATTAAGCTAAGTCTAATCCAACGATAAGTTTTTACGCAAGGGTCTAAAAAACGTTATCTTGTTCTTTTTTAAAATTTAGGAAGAGGATCATGAAAAAATGGGTCAAGTTTAAAAAAATGATTTTTTTAAAAATAGGGTGTTGACAAGGGGGGCTCAAAATTATACAAGGAGGGCCTCAATAACGCGGACGTAGTTCAGTTGGTTAGAATGCCTGCCTGTCACGCAGGAGGTCGCGGGTTCAAGTCCCGTCGTTCGCGCCATTGAGGCTCTCATACAGGGAACAGTATTTCTTCCAAAATCATTCTCGAAAACCATTCCCTGACAGATTTAAATAAGCACAAATTTAAATAAGCACAAAATTATTTGTCTTTATTTGCTTTCTTTTCTTGTTTCGCAAGTTTCTTTTCCTTGGCTGTTTTGCTTGGTTTTTTCTTTTCATCTTTTTTGACGTCTTGGGATTTGGACATAGAGGGACTCCTTTATAAGGTCGTTGATGAGGTTCAGTGTAAGCCTTTTTTAGAAAGAATGCTATGGGGCATCTGACAGCCTGAAAAGACTTTGCTGGACGGACTCACATGGATTTGCTACCCATCATCCCCATGGCGGAACGTGTTTTATTAAGTGTGCAGGAGGCGTTGGTCAGTTTTGGCGGCGCTCCGTTGTTTGAAGATTTGACCTTTCATATTCTGGAGGGCGATAAAACCTGTCTGGTTGGAAAAAACGGGGCGGGAAAATCCACGTTGATGAATATTATCCGTGGGTTGAAAGAGATTGATGATGGCGAGAGATGGGTTTTGGCCGGAACCACCATCGGTTATTTGCAACAGGATGTCCCCGTAAAGGTCGGTCAGACCGTTCGGGAGTTCATTCTGGAGGATTTAAGTCCGGAAAGTCGGGAAGAAGCCCAATCCTATCGTATGGAGATGGTCGCCGAGCCATTGCATATCAAATTGTCAGACCGGATGGACAATTTGTCCGGTGGACAAAAACGGCGGGCCGCATTGGCGCGGGCGTTGGTGGAGCAACCGGATATTCTATTGCTGGATGAACCAACCAACCATTTGGATCTGGATGTGATTTTGTGGTTGGAAACCTATTTGAAATCCTATCGCGGGGCGGTCATGTGCATCAGTCACGACCGCGCCTTTCTGGAGAACATATCCGACAAAGTCTTCTGGCTGGATCGGGGGCGGTTCCGCGTGTGTCCCACAGGATACAAAGGTTTTGAAGAATGGTCCTCCCAGATGTTGGAGCAGGAAGAGCGCGAACTGAAAAACCGCGAAAAAATGTTGGAGGTCGAAGTCGAATGGGCCTCTCGGGGGGTAAAGGCCCGTCGTAAGCGCAATGTGCGGCGCTTGGCCTTAATGAAGGAAGAGCGCGAAAAATTAAAAGCCGATAAATCCGCTTTTTTAAAGATGATGTCCAAGGTCGACATGGAATCATCCGACGTCACCGGCACGTCCAAAATTGTGGCGGAATTTATCAAGGTAAACAAACATTTCGGCGACAAAACCATTCTGGATAAATTCTCGCTTCGTATTTTGCGTGGCGACCGGATTGGAATTCTGGGGCGCAATGGATCGGGAAAATCCACGTTCCTGAAATTGTTGATCGGAGAACTGGAGCCCGACGCCGGCAAGGTGAAACGAAACAAAGAGATCGAATTTTCTTATTTCGATCAAACCCGCAGTACATTGAATTTATCGGATTCCTTGTGGACGACCCTGATTCCATCCGGTGGGGATTACATTGATGTGATGGGCAAGCCGCGCCATGTGTGCGGGTATTTACAGGATTTTCTCTTTGATCCGGCCTGTGCCCGCAATCCGGTTTCGACCCTGTCCGGAGGGCAGAAGAATCGCTTGTTATTGGCCAAGGTGCTGGCCAACCCGAAATCCTTTCTGATCCTTGATGAACCAACCAACGATCTGGATATGGACACGTTGGATGTGTTGGAAGAAATTCTCAGCAATTATAAAGGCACGTTGATCATCGTCAGCCATGATCGGGATTTTCTGGATCAAACGGTCAGCAAAATTCTGGCCTTTGAAGGTGATGGAGATATTCAGGGGTATATCGGCGGCTATAGCGATTATCTGGCCGCCAAAAAGGACGCGAACAAAGCCGGAAAGTCATCAAAGGATCTTCCGCCCCGGGACGCGCGTGACCCCGTATCTGGCCCTGTCAAAAAGCCGGAGGAGCGTGAGAGCAAAGCCTCTGTTAAATTGTCGTATAAACTGCAATATGAACTGGATAACTTGCCGGATAAAATTGCGGCGTTAGAACGCGAGATTGAAGAATTGGCGCGTCATCTGGAAGACCCAACGCTCTATACACGTGATGCGGTGTTGTTCCATAGCTATTCCGAACGGTTGACGCATGCCGAACACGAAAAGGATACGGCCGAAACCCGTTGGTTGGAATTATCCGAGATGGCGGGATAGGTGGTGTGATACCCACGCCGCCATGGAAAAACTGGCCTGAAGCAAATAGCCGCCGGTGGGGGCTTCCCAATCCAGCATCTCGCCAATCGCATACATATGGGGCCATTTTTTCAGTTGGAAGGTCGAATCAAGCTCGTGAAGGGCAATGCCTCCCGCCGTGGAAATGGCTTTTTCCATCGGAAAGGGCTCGGTGAGTGTCAGGGGATACGCGGTGATGCGGGCAACCAGTTCTGGAAGGGGGAGGGAGGAAAGGCCGCGATCTTCCTGCAACAGGCCAATGACAACGGGGGCAAGGTGCAGGGTTTTGCGTAGATGATTGGAAAAACTATCGCGCCCGCGCGGTTTTTGAAGCGCGTCACATATTTTTTCGGGGCTGAGGTCCGGTTTGAAATTGATCGTTAAACGGGCATGCCCTGTGGCCGCAATATCATCGCGCAGGGCTTTGGAGAGGGCATAGATGCCGCTGCCTTCCACGCCGTGTTTATCAATCAGGAATTCGGTCGCGAGAGTCCGGCCCTGATGGGTGAGGGTCACCGATTTGACGGGGGCCCCCGCAAATTTTTCAGCAAAGATCGGTGACCACGCGGTGACAAATCCGCAATTGGTGGGGCGGAAGGGCGTGATAGCGATGCCTTTTTCCTGCAGGATATTTACCCAATGCCCATCTGATCCCAGTCGCGGCCATGATGCACCGCCCAAGGCGAGAATGGTGGCATCTGATCCTATGTCCTCTCCGCGCCATGTATGGGAAAAAACAAAACGCACGCCCAGCGTATCCAGACGGCGCAACCATGCGCGTAGCAGGGGAGAGGCTTTGAAACTTTTGGGAAAGACGCGGCCACTGCTGCCGACAAAGGTCTCCTCCCCTAGTCCTGCACACCACGCGCGTAAATCATCGGGGGTAAAATACTCCAAAGCGGGGCGCAGGAATTCTGCGGCCTCGCCATAGCGGGACAGAAAGCGATCGAAAGATTCGGAATGCGTGATATTCAATCCGCCAATTCCCGCCATCAATAATTTGCGGGCAGGGGAGGGGCGTTGGTCATACACCGTCACAGCACAACCGGACTCGGCTAGCTTTTCAGCCGCCATTAATCCGGCGGGGCCTGCGCCGATGATGGAGATGGATCTATGGGTTTTCAGGTTGAATTAACCCCAGCTGTTTGGCCATCTCTATTTGTGCCAAAGCGGCCACATCTTGACGGGCACGATGCCCGCTGCCGGGAAACTCTCCATCATGAATGTGCATATCTAACACACACTCTGCAATGTTCGGTAGGGCAGCCATAAAACTTTGATTTGATTTAACGTTGTCTGGTAACAATAAGGAAACTTGGAACGCGTCTACCAAACTTTTAGAAATAGCGGCTTTGAGTGATGCAAGCTTATCCCCTTTAAGCCCAGTCTTCTTTTCGACAAGAGATTCGATTTGACCGCTTCCTGCAAAAGCCACATTAGCTATATCAGCCAATAGCTTGCTGTATTTAGGATTTTTTTGGAGAACTTTCTGTGCTAGTCTGGCACAGCTTGAGAGGTCAAAACTTTCTGTGAGCTGAGCGATAGCCGTCATGAAATACTCCTTTAAAATTTCCCAACAATGCAATAATTGGGCGAAGCATATAACATAAAAAGTAATTTTGTCAAATTTACAGACTATAACTTTGTTCAGTTTATAATTTGCCTGTCATCTCTGGCACGGCGTCAAATAAATCAGCAACCAGACCATAATCCGCGACCTGGAAAATCGGGGCATCGGGGTCTTTGTTAATGGCCA
>CAZMZK010000065.1:0-1112 GCA_964570705.1 uncultured Micavibrio sp. | reverse complement strand
AGACCATAATCCGCGACCTGGAAAATCGGGGCATCGGGGTCTTTGTTAATGGCCACAATCACTTTGGAATCTTTCATGCCGGCCAGATGTTGAATGGCTCCGGAAATGCCAACAGCAATATAAAGAGATGGCGCCACGATCTTTCCGGTTTGTCCGACTTGACAATCATTCGGAGCATATCCGGCATCTACTGCGGCGCGGGAGGCTCCGACCGCTGCCCCCAGTTTATCCGCCAGATGTTCGATCAAGGCAAAGTTTTCGGCCGATCCAACGCCGCGGCCACCGGAGACCACCACCGGAGCGGCCGTTAATTCCGGACGGGCAGAGGTGGTCAGTTCGCTGGAGAGAAATTGTGTGTGAGGGGCAGGGGCAATGCCGGAGGCATCAATATGTTCCAACGAGGCATTTTTATTCGTGGAACCCTCTGTTGTCGTCACTGGATCAAAGGCGGTTGTCCGGATGGTCATCACTTTGATCGCGTCCGTTGATTGGAACGTTGCGATGGCATTGCCTGCATATACGGGACGTTTAAATGTATCAGGGCCGAGAATGTCCGTGACATCGGAGAGCATTTGGCTGTCAATCAACGCCGACACGCGCGGCAAAAGATTTTTTCCGAAGGCCGTTGCGGGGGCCAGAATATGCGTAAAGCTTTTGGCGAATTCGGCGATGAAACCCGCCATGTTTTCCGGCAAATGATGCTCAAAGGCCGGGCTATCCGCCACCAGAACTTTTTGAACGCCTGCACACGCCAGAAGCGAGTCTGCCACGGCAGACACATTTTTTCCGGCTACCAGAACAACAACATCATCCCCCAATTTGCGGGCAGCGGTTATGGTGGTCAGGGTCGATGGGCGCAGAGCGGTATTGGTATGTTCGGCAATCACCAGAATGGACATGGTTTTTTCCTCTGTGTAGTCCCATGGTATTTATGGGTAGGCTTGTTTTAATGATTTTTGTTTCCAGATATTGACCAGATATCGAAAAGTGTATCGTAAGGGGGCGTGAACTTCAAGGCTATCAATTCTGCTGTTTGCTACCTGTTAAATTATTTGACATAAACATTTTATGTGTTGTAAGCTGCAATTCAGAATATACGAATATTTCTTCTG
>CAZMZK010000064.1:0-7944 GCA_964570705.1 uncultured Micavibrio sp. | reverse complement strand
ATCATTTGGGAAATCGCCGACTGGATATTTCCAACCCCAACGAGACCGGAAAATGTGGGTGCGGGAAATCCGTGACGTTTTAACCTCTGGTCTCGTCCCGCTTTTCGTTCTGCGGGGTAAGTCCGGTTCCAGTGATCCAGCCGCCAGCCACGACGCGGTTACCGATGTAACAGACGCCCGCCTGCCCTGCGGAAATCCCGTATTGCGGCGTATCCAGATGAATCTCGGCCCGTCCATCTGCTGCTTGACGGATCAGGGTTGCCGGCATCGCACGGGTCATAGAGCGCAATTTGACCTCGACCCGCAACGGAGTCTCCATCGGCCCGCCCAACCAATTTATCTCTTTCAGATATACAATATCGCGGGCCAACGCCTCTTTGGGGCCCACGATCACTTTGGCGTCTTCGGCGTTCAGCCCCACCACATATAACGGTTCGTTATTCTCGGTAAAGCCACCACCGATCCCCAAGCCTTTGCGTTGACCAATCGTGTAATGGATCACGCCATCATGATGCCCCAGAACCCGCCCATCCAGATGGACAATCGGCCCCTTTACGCTGGCCTCAGGCGCAATTTTTGTCACAACCGAGGCGTAATCCCCATTGGGAACAAAACAAATATCCTGGGAATCCGGCTTGGCCGCATTGACCAACCCAAGGCGTTCCGCATGTTGCCGCGTAATGTCTTTTGACCATCCCCCCAATGGAAAACGCAAGAAATCCAATTGTTCCTGCGTTGTGGCAAAGAGGAAATAGCTCTGATCCTTGCTCAAATCTGCTGCGCGGTGCAGTTCGGACACGCCCTGATCGTTCACAATCCGCTGCACATAATGCCCCGTCACCATACAATCCGCATTCAGGTCACGGGCCACCTGTAACAGATCCTTGAATTTTACCGTCTGATTGCATGTGACGCACGGAATGGGCGTTTCGCCTTTCAGATAGGATTCCACAAAATCGGCGATAACAGAGTCTTTAAAATTGCTTTCGTAATTCAAAACGTAGTGCGGAAAGCCGCGATCTTCGGCCACACGTTTGGCGTCATAAATATCTTTACCGGCACAACAGGCCCCTTTTTTCGCAATCGCATCGCCGTAATCATAAAGCTGCAACGTAATCCCGATCACGTCATATCCCTGTTCATGCAACAGGGCCGCCGCCACCGATGAGTCCACCCCGCCGGACATGGCTACCACCACGCGGGTCTCGGAAGGCGCTTTATGAAAGCCCAAAGAATTAAGAAGTTCTGTCATGCGCGCAATATAGTGCGCACACACAGGAAAAGCAAATAACGATACGGAATGCCTTATTTACAGCCTAATTTAAGGTCTCAAGGATTGTTTTTTGTGCGCCGCGATCGGCCAGAGGCGTATTTTTTCCGGCAACCCACAGGGTCAAGTATAACAAACTCCAACAGCGAGCGGCCGTATCGGGGGCCGATAAGCGTGTGGGCAAATCCGCAATATCTGCACACGTTAAAACCTCTTTGACAAACGCATGCCTTGATAACGCCGCCGCCAAATCCGGCCCCATATCCGCCATCCATGTCCCGACAGGCACAGTAAACCCTTGTTTTTTACGGAAGGGTTGCGCCTCTGGCAGACGGATATCCAGCCATTTTTTGAGCAGATATTTTCCTGTCTTCCCGCGCAATTTCAACGCATCCGGAAGGGTAAAGGCAAACTCCGCAACCACAGGATCCAGAAACGGCGTGCGTCCCTCACACCCATGCGCCATTAAACATGTGTCCAGTTTTACCAACAAATCATTGGGGAGATATTCGGAAATATCTTGCGCCTGCGCTCGCTGCAGACGCGACCATTCCGGCGAAAACCGGCCACTGTCTGCGTAGTTTTGGAACGTCCACATATCCCGCCACCAACGGGCTTTCCACCACCGCGGACGATACCGCCCATAACCGGCAAAGAGCTCGTCGCCGCCCTCCCCTGACAAAATAACTTTTTGTTCGGTGGCGGCCACCGACGCCAGTTTCCATGTCGGTAAAATGGCATAATCCGCAACCGGATCATCCATATAAGCCGCAATTTGCGGCAAAAGCGTGTTAAAATCATCTTGCCCGAACGGAACATCCCGACATGTGGCGCCCGTCGCCGTGGCGACGGCATGCGCGTGTTCCCGTTCGTCACGTGATCCGGCAACATCAAAATAAGCCGTATAGGCCTGAACCGGATGGGACGAGCTCCGCTCTGTGCGCGATAAAACCTGCATGAGGGTAGACGAATCCACGCCGCCCGACAAAAAGACGCCGTACCCGACATCCGAACGTCCATGCACATGAACCGTATCGGTCAGCACCGCATCCAACCTCTCCAGAGCTTCCGACTCCGATATGGGGCGTGGCCCCGCCGATGACACCGCCGGACGTATATTCCGTTGCACTTCGCGCCCCTGCTCGATCACCACGCTCTCTCCGGGAGCCAATTTGCGAATAGCCGTATACGGGGTTTGTAATCCGTGGGTATAATTTTGACCAATAATCCGGCGCAGCTTTGCCATGTCGAGATCGTTTGCGGCATACCCTGCATGCAACAATGCTTTGGGTTCCGAGGCAAAAGCCAAGAAGGAGGATGTCTCCGTCATATAAAAGGGTTTTATCCCGAACGGGTCCCGCGCCAACACCACTCGTTGATGGGCCGGATCATACAGCGCGAATGCATACATTCCACGCAAATGACGGATAAAATCCAACCCATAGGCATCGTATAATGCCAGTATGGTTTCCGTGTCCGAATGGGTTTGAAAGGGGTATTTATTCTCTAACTCTGCACGGATTTCAACGTAGTTATAAATCTCGCCATTAAAGACAATCACACGCCCCTTGCGATCAATAATCGGTTGGTGCCCGCCTTCGGAATCAATAATGGATAAACGTGTGTGGACAAGACCAATGCCGGAATCCGTATACACACCGGATCCATCCGGCCCGCGTTTCCCGAGAGCTATCCGCATCTTGTCCAGAGCCCCCGCATCCGGCACAGCTTCCTGTTTCATGATTACGCCGCCAATACCACACATGCAGAAACCTCCCTTTCCGGATCGGGGCATTAATCGCCCAGCACATCATCTGTCTTCAAATTGGGCGCATTTTTCAAGGCCTCTGGAACAGCCGTCGGAGTTACTGTTGTAGGCGGAACCGATCGAGAATGCGCCACATCCGGAGCCTTAAAGCTTTGCAGGAAATCTTTAAAAATCGTGGTTTCATCAATGATGGAATTGATTGTTTCCCGATCTGACAACAATGAAGCCTGCCGGGGACGTGTAACCACTTCGAATTTTTTGGCTTTCGGAGTGGCGGCCATGGCATCGGAATACCGCTCCCGCAAATTGGCCAGAACATAACGGTTATCTGCCAGATACAACGCCACGGCCCAATTTAACAACAGATCCGCCTGCGCATCCGTCAAAGGCCGTGTTAAAGAGATATCTTGTTTCTGGACGACTTGTTCCAACGCATCGGCGGCGTCTTGCCATTTTTTGCCACGCCACGCGATATCGGCCCGCAGCCGCAGTGTATCTTCATCCTGTGGCAACAATGCCAGTGCCGCAAACGCGTCATCCGGCTTACCCTTCATCGACAAGGCTTTGGCACGCAGCATTCCAATATCGCGTTGCTTGGGCAAAACATCTTCTGCCGGAAGACCTTTCAGCAAGCCCTCTGCTTTTGCAAGGCTCTGCAATGCGTCATCGGCTCGCCCATCCATATTCTGAAGCGCCGCAAGACGAATAGCGACACCAGCCCCTTCCAATCCCTGCACACCGCCATCATCCACTTGTTTCTTTAACAACGACGTCGCCCGTGGCAACAAATCGGCATCAGCCATGCGCTCTGCCAATTGGCGGGTCAAGGCTTCCCCGTCCGCACCAGCGGGCAAAAGATCCGAAAATTCATTATAAACGGTCAACACATCAACCGGAGAAATGGTCTTGATCTTTTGCGGATCAAATAATTTTTTGAAGGTCGCCCGCATGTCGGCATCAACCTGTTTTCCCTGCTCCGATGTCGGGTTCAAATCGCGGGCCACTCGCATTAACGTCAACGCTTTGACCGGATCCCCTTGATCCAGATAAACCTTGGCCAAATTGGAGTTAATCGATACCTCCAATTCATCGCCCCGCCATGCATAACGCAACCCTTCCAGATTATCAATCGCCTTATCCGGCGTAATGTCTTTGGACGCCAATTCCAACATCGTCAACGCAAACCGTGCCTTGGCCCGATACAAATCGTCCTTTCCCGTTGCCAATTCTTTCCATTTTTCTTTGGAAATATCGGGCTTCCCTGTCTGCCGTGCATATTCACCGGTCAAATAATCAAACGCCGATGCGTACGGAGTTGGCATATGTTCGCGCGCAGGCTCGATCATATCCAGAATGGTTTTGGCCTTTTCCTTGTTTCCCTGACGCAGCGCAATTTCGGCAAAGGTTAAGGCCAGGGGCTGCTGTATTTCATCCGGATAGGTCGATAAAATCTCCATATCATCCGGCAATGTTTTTGCGGCTTGTTGCCAATCTTCCAATTTGGCCAGAGTATAGGCCTTCCAATAGGCAATCTCACCGATATCATTCAAACTGGCCGAAGAAAAAGTTTGATACGCATCTTTGTAATTCCACGATAACGCCTGGGCGGCGCCGCGCAAGGCAATAAATTCGGGATTGGTATCCAGCTCCGGCACCAGATTTTGTGCCAGATCCAGATACCCAATCGATTCCGGAGCATAATCAAAAGACAACATTAGCTGCGCCAGATTAATCAGACTCTCGGCCTTGCGGGTATCGGTCTGATCCTTCATCGCCAACATGATCAGGCGTTGGTTATCCGGCAAAGCTTGAGGCGTTCCCAAACGCCAATTTTGGAAATCATATACGCGGGTAATATTTCCCTGTTTCGCCAATGTTTGTGCCGGATTTTTCGGGGGCGGCGCATTCAACACATCCTGATCCGATGAAATGTGCAACCCTTCCGGACGTGATAGGATAAGCCCGTCTTCCGATTTGGATACTTTTAGATCATCGGTTTTCGGGATCACAGCAATCCCGACATAGGATGGCAGCACATCGAAATCCACATAACTCTGGCTCAAACCGGATTGATCTTTGGCATCTTCGACCAACCCAACCGACATTTCATCTCCGCTCTCGGGATCAATCATCCCCAAAATGCGATTCAATGTGGCGGCAGGCCATTTCATATAGGGCGGTGCACTTGCTTTCTCGGGAAACACGCGCTGCAACGCGACATGTGGGGAAGCACCTGCGCCAGATGCACCATCCGGTAAAACCGAAACTTTCCAGGCCAGACCTTTTCCCGCCCCGTTGAGAGAAACGCCTTCCGGCAATTTCAGACGAAAAGCAGAGGCCGATTCAACCGGCACAGATTCAAATTGCTTCCCGTTCAAGAGAGCCGGATTTGTGACTGTTGGAGGAATTTTTACATCCGGTTTTCCTTCAACAACCCACAAATACCCATTCCGTTCAAACACCGCCAGGGGAATCGAGCTGGTGGACGTAATCATGATCTCGGTCGGCTTTACAGGGACTTTTACCTCTGTTGGCGCAGCCGCAACGGAAGAGGATGCGGCCTCTCCGGTTGGCGGTGGGGAATCCATCACCACATGCGGATTGTTGATTTTGGCAATTTGTTTTTCGAGATTATGCGCCGCCGAAGGTGCGGGAACCTCCGGAGTCTTGACCGCTGCTGTTTTGGCACTCTCTGTTTTTGGAGCTTCCCCAGCCGCCGTTTCAATACGGGCCGCTAAATTGACCGGATCTGCAAGAGATTTGGTCGCGGCCACCTTGACCGGTTTTTCGGCCCCTTTTTCCGTCGCACTTGGCTTCTTGGCATCTCCCTTGATATCAATGACCAAACGGTTGCCCATGGTAAAATGGCGCAACGTCTGCCCCGCCGGAAAATCAATGGCCACCGCATGCGGGGACAAAATATGATACCCTGTTAAACGGGAAAGGCCGGTGGCCCCAGCCCCTT
Source organism: uncultured Micavibrio sp. (assembly GCA_964570705.1). GTDB lineage: Bacteria > Pseudomonadota > Alphaproteobacteria > Micavibrionales > Micavibrionaceae > UBA1573. Next base: position 1,941 of record CAZMZK010000064.1, on the reverse strand, counting down.
CGGCGGTAAACTGTCCAGCCTTGGCAAAAGTAATCATCAAACGGGTGGAGGTTTGTTGCGCGGTATAGCCTGGCGCACCCCCTGCACCTCCCCAATCAAAGACCAAACGGGAATAATCGGATTTATCGCTCCCTCTGACTTTAACCACAGACGGCGCGGCATCGCCCGCAGCAATCGCAGGAGATGACAACAAAGCCAACGCCATAACAGAGGACAAAAAGGGACGGATTCGAACCATCTGTAGAAAGTGCCACAGCTTCGCCCGAAGAACAAGGACAAGACAGCCCAAAAACAACAAAACCCCCTGATAAATGCTGTTTTATCAGGGGGTTTCGAATTTTCTGTTTCTAAAACAAATCAGCCAGCAATTTGTCGATATCGTCTTGGGAAATCGCTTTGTCGGCCATTTGCGGGCCGTTCAACAAACGTTCATCGCCCTCGCGGGTATCTTCCAACACCGAATTGGGCAATCCCGGAATTTTTTCTTCCAACACCGACATCAATTTATTGATCTTTTCTTCGATCTGTTTAATGCTGCGAATAACCTTGGTAATGCGCTGGCCTGTAATATCCTGAAACGAGCAGGATTCCAGAATTTTCGTCACTTCCCCGATCACAAAAGTCTTGTGAACGGCATCCAACTGGTCGCTATAAGCGGACAACGACTCACAGGAATCCATAATGGTTCCGGTCGCAACTTCGGTCGCGGCAACGACCGCATCCAATTCGTCGGTGGCATCCGGAATATGGGTGCCGGAAATATCGCTGGCGCGCGATGCGCTGATTTCTTTGCGGGTTTCCTCGATCAGATTGTGCAGAGCGCGCAATTCCTGATAAATATGCTCCCGCGAGACATCTTCCGCGGCCTCGACTTTTTCAATAACCGAGTTGATGATTTTAACGACCTTGTCACGGCCGATATCATTTTTTGAAGCGTCCATGCTCTCCCCCAGACAATCCTAGAATTCGCCCAGAACAGAGGCCATTTTTGCTTTTAACGTTTCCGCGTTAAATGGCTTCACAATATAGTTGCTGACACCGGCCTGTTTGGCGGCAATCACGTTTTCCGTCTTACTTTCGGCGGTCACCATAATAAACGGCACTTTTCCGTTGACCGGCAAGGCGCGCACAGACTTCAACAGATCCAAGCCCGACATGGGTTCCATGTTCCAGTCGGAAATCACCAGACCATAGGTCTTGTTCTTAAACATCGTGAGCGCCATCGACCCATCGGTCGCTTCATCCACATTACTGAATCCCAATTGTTTCAGCAGGTTCCCGATAATGCGCAACATCGTCTTGTAATCATCCACGATCAACACATTCATATTCTTATCAACGCTCATAGGTTTCTCCTTAAGACATAACAGCGGCCATAACAGTGGCAAAGAGTGAAAGCATGAATTGCCTCCGAATACTCTTCATCCTGCCACGAAAATATTAACAAAATACTACGCAGAAACACATAACACGACCATGGTGCATACCATGATAGTTCCTTTTAAAATTATGGCATGTCAGGAAGTTTTTTCTGTTCAGCCAACAAGGTTGTCAGGGCCTTCGCGCGATCCGCATCCATCAAGGCAATGACGGGGGCCACTTTGGATTCCGACATATTTTCAACCACCTGCATCAGAATATCTGTATCCAGTGTATTGAAAATGCGGGCTGCATCCTTGGGCTTCATTCCGGAATAAATTTTGACCAAACTCTGGATCCGGGCCGCCTCTTCCGCTGTTTGTTGCTTTAATAAATCTTTTAATTCGTCGCGCAACCCTTCCATTTCCGTGACCTTGCGATCCACTTCTTTTTGCGCTGCCTCCAACAAAGCTTCCCGCTCGCTTAATTTCTTTTCCTTGTCTTCCAATTCCTGACGCCGTTTGGTCAAATCCTGATACATCTCTTTTTTGATGTCGGCATTCTCCAGATCCGAATCCGATG
>CAZMZK010000063.1:0-7948 GCA_964570705.1 uncultured Micavibrio sp. | reverse complement strand
GGTGAGGGGGGCGAGTTCATAAAAATAAGCTCATTTTATTTGACGTAGGCTATATTTAACCACACAACACTTTGACCTAGCAGGATGCTGTGCAAAATTAGCGGTTGGCTGTCCCGCGTTGCAATTTAAATTCCATCTTTGGCTCTGGGCCTGTGGACGATGCAGCAACCGATCCGGCTTGCGGGACGAATTCTTGCGGAGCCACGCTGTCGGCATGATAGGCTTGACGCGGATCAGGGTTGGTGGTGACTGACGGCGCGGACATCATTTGATCCTGACCGGCAGCAGGTTCAATCATAGCCGGGGATTTATGCCCGACAGAACGGTTCTGGCTTGTTTTTTGCCCCTGGCACAGCGTAGCGGCGTTGGAACGGATATCCTGCCCGTTATAGTCCACACGCCCGTCTTTATAGAGTTTCAGATTGGCCACCGGCAATTTTCCTTCCAACCCGACCTGTGACAAGCCCATTTTCTTTGCCAGATCAACGGTCATCGGCACTTCGATATAGTCAGGAACAGCCGCGGGAGCCGCCGCATTCAAATCAGCCGGAGCCACCGATTTTCCATTGGAGTCAACGCCTGCCTGATAGTCCGGAGAGGCTTTTCCGTCCGCTTTGGTATAGGCATGCGCATAGGACGGATTGCAAATAATTTTCTCGACAGCCAACCCACCGCTTTTTCCATCTGTCTTATCAGGGGTTTTGTCGGCAGCCAGAACCGGCCCTGCGCCAGCACAGGCAGCAGAAGTTGCAAGGATCATCAGGCTTAATAAGGTTGGTTTCATGTAGGAATCTCCATTTTTAACGTCTTTGTTTTTAACGCTTTTTGTGCCATTGGCAACGTATCTTGTGTGAAGCGCCTCAACCCTAATCCATTTACGACAAACAGTCCATAAAAAAGCTCTCTCTTAAAAATGAAAGAAGCAAAGATCTATGGGTATAATCGTACCCAGCGCCATCCTCCCTCGGCCCCCTCGGTCCCATCGACCATATGGTAACGGAGTCGATGGTGCAAGCGGCCCTGCCCTTCCTGCCAAAATTCGATACTTTGGGGAACAAGGCGGTAGCCGCCCCAATGATGGGGGCGGGGCGGCGCATCTCCAAATCGTTCCTGGAATTCCGCTACACGCGCAACCAGACCATCCCGATGATCGAGAATTTGGGATTGAAAGGACGCCCACGCCCCGATCCTGTTTTCCAAGGGACGCGTGGCATAATAGTCATCGGACTCATCCGGAGCGACTTTCTGGACAGCGCCACGAACACGAATCTGTCGCTTGCACGTTTTCCAATGGAAATTGATCGCCGCAAACGGATGTTTTTCCAATTCCTGCCCTTTGGCACTGTGATAATTGGTAAAAAAACAAAATCCACGGGCATCAATTTTGCGGATCAACACAACACGGGCATCCGGCAGTCCCTGGTCATCCAGCGTTGCCAGACAGGCCGCATCCGGATCGGAAGGTTCCGACCGTTTTGCGTCATCCATCCACACAGAAAACAAAGCATACGGAGAAGCAGGCGGTGAGACGATATCGGTCATGATGTTCCAAAAATAATTTGTGTTTGCATACGGGGCATTCGGCGATATATTACCGTTCTTACTATAGACTGTTGCGGTTAACAGCTCAATTTACATTTAGAGGAATGAGAAGAATGAAGACAAAATTTTTGGCCCTGCTCGCTATTTCGACCCTGTCTCTGACAGCCTGTATGGAAACCATGTCCGGCATGGGAAATAAACAAATGGCAGGTGGCGCAACGGGGGCTGTCCTCGGTGGTCTTGCAGGATCCCAATTCGGGAAAGGTAACGGCCAATTGGTTGGCGTTGGTGTTGGCGCGTTGCTTGGGACACTGCTCGGAAGCGAAGTTGGCGCATCTTTGGACAAGGCTGACCTTGCCTATGCTCAACAAGCCACCGATCGCGCCTATGCTGCGCCTGTCGGACAGTCCATCAGCTGGAACAACCCTGAAACCGGACATTCCGGAACCATCACCCCGACCCGTGAAGGCGTCAGCAACACAACCGGCCGCGTTTGCCGCGAATACACACAAACCATCTATGTCGGCGGACAAAAACAAACCGGCGTTGGTCAAGCATGTAAAAATGCCGACGGATCCTGGGCGATTGTTAGCCAGTAATAAAACAGTCGGGATACGTCCAGGAAGGCCGGTAGATTCTATCGGCCTTTTTTGTGCGATGAATCCTCATCTTCCCCTTCCAGAAGGAAGGAAGATGCCGCAGCCAATCCCGCACCACCGCCCCCACCAAGGGACAAAGACGGAGCGGCCGCAACAGATGGTTGGTAACGGGAGTCCTGCGTGAAATTCTGCACAGGCGTTAACGGTGTAAATTTCAAAGAAGGTTCCGGAGCCAATTTCGGCATATCCACAGCAGCCGCCAAGGCATGGGCATATTTGGGATCCGCCATCGTCAACGACACGGAGTCGAACAGAAAACGCGCATCCGGAACATGCTGGCTCCAATTCACCAATTCGGCCAGCGTGACCGCCTCTCCTTTCCGATAAAGGTTCACAACATGATGACCAAGATGAAGAAGGGATTTCCAATTCGCCTGTGACTTGGCCGACTGAAACTCGAGACGTGCCGCTTGTATTGCGGGAATCCCGCGATCTTTGGCCCCCATATAGGCCTTGGCTGACGCTTGCAACGCATTGGCGCACCAACCGCTAATTTTTCCCTTTAACAACCCTTCATTTTGCAAATTGGCCACACGGATAATTGGCACATGGCTTTCGGCCTCCATCGCATGGATCAAGACCATTTCGAATGTTTCCTCGACCGCACGCTCATGGCGAATTTGATTGATCTCTTCCGCAACAAACGGATTATATCCTTGCGGTAAATGTTCTTCCTCGACCGGAGATAAATTGGTGAGCTCGGCCAGCATATGCCCAATGGATTTGATAAAAGGATTGGTCGATGTATTTACCGCCGCGCCTAAAATTTGACTGGCTGTGAACCCGCTCCACGCCATATGCTGGCTGGAATTGGCAAACAAAACCCAGGAATGCAGATTTTCCGCTTCAAAACAGGATGCGATTTGCCCCGCCAACTGGTATTGGGATAATAATTGGGACGTTCCTCGCGCCGACACCGATGACGATATCTGGTTTTCAATCGCGTAATTGACAATATCCAACGCCATCGGAAACGGATATTCCTCGGGATGGTGCCGTGATTGCGGCGTGAGGGTTTCAATGGTTCTTCGTTTTGCCAAACGTACCGGCGCATCATAAACCCCGGCCCGATTCATCTGCAATGTGCTGTAAATATCGGTCTTTAGATTGGACCGGCATTGGGCCACCTGATTGCGTTTGGGCTGTAAAATACTTCCGTTTGCGGGGGCATAATCTTTCAAATGCAGCGAGATGGTTTCAAAAAACTGGGCCATCAATCCATGAACCGCGCTTAACGCGTCATCCACATCTTCATAAAGCGATGTATCCACTCCGATAAACGCCATAATTTTTGTGCGGGTTTTAAAACTAAAGACAATCCCCTCTTGCCCGCGCGCCAACCCCAGAAAAGCAGACATTCCGGTTGCCATCACCCATGGGCGGACAATCAAATAAGCCTCATTGGCGGCAGGATGTCCATTAATGCGAGACATCAACGACGCCAATTCATCCGATTTTTGTTCCGGAGGGCAAACCAGAAAATGCAGAGTCAGACCAGAAAACAGATCTTTGGCCTCTTCTGACATTTTCGCGCACTGCGCTTTCAAGGTGGCTATATCGGCGACTTTCATAACACGCCAAGCTTAGCACTGAAAGATTAACGGAATATGTATAACAAAACACCCTTTCCACAAAACCAAGGCGTGGTATCACTTCAGGCCTGACATGTGTGCCAGATAAGCGGCCTCGTCCGCTGTATCGGGACGGGCCAGGGCTGTGTTACGATGGGGAAAGCGGCCAAACCGCGCAATGATGTCCTGCCGCCGCAAGGCGATATCGTAGCCCAACGGATCATCCTCTTTCATGGTTGCAAATAATGCGACACTGCGGGCCTGATGATTCCTGTCTTCGCTGTGTTCGAACGGCAAGTACAAAAACCGGCGTTTGAGCGGCACAAACAATTGATCAAATCCGCGCCCAATGGCAGCGTCGGCAATCTGGAGAGCACGGGCATCGGTGGCATAGGCTTCCGCCGTTCCACGGAAGAGAATACGGGAAAATTGGTCAAACACCAACGTCAACGCCAACGCCCCATCCGCCGACATTCCCCAATCATCACAAAAACCCTGCTGTGCAAAATGGAAAAGGTCAAGGAACCGATCCTTGACCTTTTCATCAAATGCGGGAGAGATTTGAAACCACTGGATGGGAGCTGTTTCGACAAACCAAAAGGATAATACCTCCTCTTGCCGGTTGCGCATCCTGTGCCTCTATCCCTTTTTCGGGGCGTCCTTGGACGCCTCGCTCATTTTCTTATATTTCTTTTCGGCACTATCCGCCAACAACGACATAATAGCGGCCGGTATAAACGGGATCAGGAAAATAGCAATCGTGGCCGGATCTTTTAATGCCTGCATCAAACGTCCTTCAACGTTTTGAATATACATGATGGCAAAAATTATAACCCCGATTGTTACAAAGACCAACGATACAATCCGATAAAGTTTGGACTTAATCAGATATTCCTGGGCTGTTTTTTCCTTGGCCATAAATAACTAGCTCCTAATGAACCTTTTTCCAGATCTGGCGCTTGACCGCATACATGATCCCTGCGAAAGCCACAAGGAACAGCATGACTTTTACGCCCATCTGCTTGCGTTGTTCCATTTCTGGCTCAGCCGCCCATGTCAGGAAAGTCGCCACGTCTTTGGCATATTGGCTCGCCAATTGTGGGGTTCCGTCTTCATAGGTCACGGCGCCATCGCTCAAGGGCGGTGGCATCGCAATGATATTCCCGTCCATCGCGCGGTTGTAATATTTACCTTCCGGAACATTGACGCCGTGCGGTGCCTGCGCATAGCCCATCATAATGCTGTACACATAATCCGCTCCATCATGACGCGCCTTGGTGATCAAGGACAAATCAGGAGGCAGGGCGCCATTATTCGCCGCCATAGCCGCTTTGTCATTGGCAAACGGAGATTTAAACCGGTCACTTGGACGGCCAGGACGCTCAAACATCTCCCCATTATCATTCGGACCATCGGTCACACTGGCTTCCGCCGCAATCGCTTTGATCTGGTCTTCGTTATAGCCCAAAGCTTCGAGGTTCCGGTACGCCACACGTTTCAGAGAGTGACAGGCAGAACATACCTGACGGTAGACCGCCAGACCACGTTGCAAAGCCGCTTTGTCATAGGTTCCCAAAGGTCCTTCGAACGAAAACGGGACATCGATAATCCGCTTATTGGCCGCTTCGGAGGCATGCGCCATCGGAGAGGCCAAGGCCACAACGGCAACAGAGGTGAGGACCAGAGGGGTTAGAATAAGTGTCTTGAACATTGATTTTTTCTCCATCTTATGCCTCGCAGCAAGGGGATGTTGTGGATTTCAGAACGGCATCATTGATGCTGTCTGGCATAGGCAAGGCTTTTTCCGTTTTCGACAAAACCGGCAAGATCACCAGGAAGAACGCAAAATAATAGAGCGTCAGAACCTGAGCAATATGGGTTGTGGTCAACGTAAAGGACTCACTGAAATGAATCAGCGGCGAGTCCGCTGGCATACCGCCAATTTTGCCCAAGGCAAAAACAGCCGCAACAAATACCAGCAACGCAATACGGAATTTGGGACGATACCGTGCAGAACGTACCGGATGTTTATCGAACCATGGCATCAACAGAACCATGACGATCGATCCAAACATCGCCAGAACACCACCCAATTTTGCTTCGATCAGCACGATATCGGTAAAGGGAATACCAATATCAAAGTTGACCGCACGCAAGATGGCATAGAATGGCAGGAAGTACCATTCCGGAACAATATGCGCTGGCGTAACCAACGGATTGGCCGGCGTATAGTTGTCAGGATGTCCCAAAGCATTCGGCATAAAGAAGACAAACATGGCATAAACCGCCACAAACACAACCAGACCAAAACTGTCTTTCATGGTGTAGTAAGGGTGGAATGGCAAGGTATCTTGTTTCGATTTTGGTTCGATCCCTGTCGGGTTGTTCGATCCCGTGACGTGCAGAGCCCACACGTGCAGGAAGACAACGCCCACAATCACGAATGGCAGCAAATAGTGCAGCGCAAAGAAACGATTCAGGGTTGGATTGTCCACCGAGAACCCACCCCACAGCAATTCCACAATCGATTTACCGACAACAGGGACTGCCGAGAACAGGTTGGTAATCACGGTTGCACCCCAGAAGCTCATTTGCCCCCATGGAAGAACGTACCCCATAAAGGCCGTTGCCATCATCAGAAGGAAAATGACCATCCCGAAGATCCACAATAACTCACGTGGGCCTTTATAGGATCCGTAATACATGCCGCGGAAAATATGAACAAACACGGCAATAAAGAAGAAGGACGCACCATTCATGTGAATGTAACGGATCAACCATCCATAATTCACATCCCGCATGATGCGTTCCACACTGTCAAACGCGATACCTGTGTTAGCAGCATAATGCATGGCCAGAGAAATTCCGGTCACGATCATGGTGATCAACATGAACATGGCAATCGCGCCAAAATTCCAGAAATAGTTAAAGTTTTTCGGGGTTGGGAACACGCCATATTCTTTGTTCATCAAGGTGAACACAGGAAGGCGGGAATCAATCCATTCCACAACCGGATTTTCAAAAGGGGTACGAGGACCAGCAGACATTTTATAAGGACTCCCTCATTAAGGTCAAAAAATTAGCCGATACGGATAACGGTATCAGAGATGAAACTATAGGTTGGCACTTCAAGGTTTTTTGGTGCAGGTCCTTTACGGATACGACCCGATGTGTCGTATTGGGATCCATGGCATGGACAGAACCATCCATCGTATTCCCCACGCATTTCACCGGTTTTTTGTCCCAAAGGCACACATCCAAGGTGAGTACAAACCCCAATCACCACCAACCATTCCGGTTTGGTTTTGAAACGGTCTTCGTCGCTTTGTTTGTCGCGGAGCGAGGCCACATCGACTTTTTTGGCTTCTTCGATTTCGGTGGCCGTACGATGACGGATAAATACCGGCTTTCCGCGCCACATAACGGTGACGGCCTGACCTTCGGCCACAGACGCCACATCGACTTCGGTCGTGGACAGGGCTTTGGTATCCGCCGCAGGATTCAATTGATCAACAAATGGCCAGACAACACTCCCGGCGGCCACAGCCCCCATCGCGCCTGCGGTCATAAACAAGAAATCCCGACGGGACGATCCGCCGCAGCATTCTTCGGTATTTTGATCTTTTTCAGGATTGGAATTACAGTGTCCACCGCCGCAGCAAGGGGATTGATGATCGTGTGATGACATTCTATCTATATCTTTTGCACATATATATAATGGGTTGAACCGCCCATATTGAAAAATACGGGATTAATGCCACTGATAAATCATTTGCTCCATAAAATCCAGCCCCTCCTGCGTATTTTTTTAATTTGTGTATTTTTTTAATTCCCTTTAATCTTCCGACGATAGGGATCTATCTTTTTATCCGGAGACCTTCTGACAGGAACACCTCATGCGTTTTCATAACAAAAAATCGCACTTACTTGGCATATCCCCTATCCTACGGGGCTTCGCACTGGCGATTTTAGCAGCCATCCCCACAACTTCGGCCCATGCCGCGCTGAATATTCCGATCACAGTCAACCTGTCGGAAACGGTGAATGTCACAGGAACACCCCGCATTGCCGTGGATGTGGGGGGGACACCCCGTTATGCCACCTATACCTCTGGAACCGGCACCAATGCCCTGACCTTTACACTATCTCCCCAAGCCGGAGACGTCGATCTGGACG
>CAZMZK010000062.1:768-8044 GCA_964570705.1 uncultured Micavibrio sp. | reverse complement strand
CGGCGATGTTGCGAAAAGCACAGGTCGAGATGTTGGCCATTGTTCGTGCCGAGCTCGACAATCAACGTTTTCACAAAGCGTTGGATGCTATCTGGGATGTGGTGAATGCGGCCAATGTCTATATCGATGTCGAAGCGCCGTGGTCATTAAAAAAGACAGATACCGTTCGTATGGGCACTGTGTTGTATGTGTTGACCGAGGTGATCCGCTGTCTGGCCCTGATAATCCAGCCGGTGATGCCAGAGGCCGGAGCCAAGATGTTGGATCAGTTGGCTGTTGGAGAAAACGATCGGTCATTTGCCTTTTTATCATCGGCCCACGCGATAAAATCCGGTACGGCGATTCCTCAACCACAAGGCATCTTTCCTCGTTTGATGGATGAAAAAGCCGCATAATCCCGAACCTATATCCAGGATATCCCATATATGCCCCCCTTGCCCCTTGGTATTGACCTGATCTTTGCCACCCCGCAATGGGGGAAATCGCGCCTGTCGGCACGGCGGCGCATCCGGACGGTACTGGATACGGCGTGGGACACCATCTCTAAACACACCAAACCTCCTAAAAACCTGTCGCCTGTGGTCACGGTCACCCTGACCGATGATGAGGCCATCCAGATTCTGAACCGCGACTATCGCCACAAAGACAAAGCCACCAATGTGTTATCCTTTCCCATGTGGAACAGCCTGGATGAAATCCCTGCCGATGTCGGCGAAACACCCTTGGGCGACATTATTATTGCCTTTGAAACCATCGCCCGCGAAGCCAAAGAACAAAACAAAACATTGGCCGATCATTTCTCGCACATGTTGGTTCACGGATTTTTGCACCTGCTGGGATATGATCATATTGACGACACGGACGCGGTTATCATGGAAACGCTCGAGATAAAGATTCTCAAAAAACTGGCGATTGCCAATCCGTATAACGATGATGCAGGTTTATAATCCATGACGTTTTTTGCCAACCGCCTGCCACTTTTTCTGTCGCGATTTCCCCACCTCAATGCTCTTGTATTGGGACATCTGGCCGCGTATGGCATGGGACCATTTTATGCATGGCCTGTGATGGCCCTCTGCCTGTCAGCATTCTGGATCAATTTGACACGACTGGCCACCGAAAAATCATGGCAATCATGGGCCAACGGGTTTTTATTCGGCTTTGGATTTTTTATCAGCAGCCTGTGGTGGATTGGCAATGCCTTGCTGGTCGGCGGGAATGATTTCAAATGGGCATATCCTCTGGCGGTGTGCGGGCTGCCCATTCTGTTTGCGCTTTATCCCATGCTGGCGTGCGGGTTGACCCGCCTGATCCGCAAGGGGCGCTCTCTGGCCGCTTATAGCCTCTTTGTCGCGCTGATGTTTGCCGCAGAATGGGCGCGTGGCACGTTGCTCACAGGGTTTCCATGGAATTTAACGGCGATGGCCTGGACCAACAATCTGGCCGTTTTGCAATTTCTATCCGTGGGGGGCATGTATGGCCTGACGGCCCTTAGCCTCTTTCTCTTTACCGCGGCCGGCTTTGTGATGAAAGGCGCCGAACCAAAGCCCCTGCGCCTTGCCACCGGAGTTATCGCTCTGTTGATCGGCATCGGTTTATATGTGTCGGGCGCAGAACGGCTGGCCACCCATCCAACCACCTATCATCCGGATGTTGTTGTCCAGATCATCCAACCCAATATCAAACAAGAAGACAAATGGGATCCCGATAAAAAATGGGACAACACCCGCGCCACATTGCAATTGATCGAGCCCGTCAATGTGTGGAAAACCGCCAGAACCCGTGTCGTGGTTATGCCGGAAACCGCGCTGACCTATCATGATTTTCAAACACAAGAAGTTGTGGACTCCCTCAAAGGTCGCTTGTCCAGCTATGAGGAAAAAACAACCTATCTTCTGAGCGGCGCTTTGTTACGCGATGATGTCGGGTATCACAATTCTCTGGTCGTGCTGGATAAAAATGTCACGCCCCTCGACAGTTTTGACAAATTCCATCTGGTCCCCTTTGGCGAGTATATTCCGTTTCAACGCTATATTCCCATTGGCCCGATCACCAATTTTTCCGGCTTTGTCGAAGGGCCGGGCCCGCGCACCCTGTCCCAACCCGACCTTCCACCCTTCAGTCCGCTCGTATGTTACGAAGTCATCTTTCCGGGACATGTTGTCAGCGCAAGCAATCCCCGCCCTGAATGGATGGTCAACGTCACCAATGATGCGTGGTATGGGATTTCGGCAGGACCATTCCAACATCTGGCCCATGCGCGCTATCGTGCGATTGAAGAAGGGCTTCCCATGGTACGTGCAGCCAATACCGGCATTTCTGCTGTGATCGATTCCTATGGCCGCGTGATTGTGGCAACTGGATTATTCCAAGGCAGCAATATCGAAACATTGTTGCCTTTACCGGCCCAATAGTCCGTTGCCTCATCCTCAAAACACCGTCATCACACAAGAAAACGGCACAGAGACCACTCCCTGTGCCGCCGTTAGATCTTTAACCGAAAGACATTAGACGAGCTGTTCGATCTCTTCTTTCACTTTGAGTTTCTGTCGTTTCAGGTTTTGAATCTCGGTATCGGATGCCGATGGGTGATGCATCAATTCTTGTAACCTGTCTTCCAGTACAGAGTGTTTGGATATAAGTGCCTGTTTGCGGGTTGCTGAAACGGATGCAGCGTGTTGGGCCAATGGCATTGTCTTCTACTCCTTATCTAAGTGGTTAAAAGCTATAGGAACGAATATAGCACGCCGAGCACAAAAAACCAAAAATTTATCAATTTTTTTAGTTTATTGTTACAAATGATTGTTTTTATGAAATAATATTTTCAATTTTCGCGTGATGTCTTCTGTCTTCCCATTTGACAAACCCAGCAGACACCCCTTCGGGTGTCTCGCCGATCTGTTCTTTCAGGATAGCGCAGCTCTGGTTAAAAGCAGTTTAAGAAACCGCATTAAGCCTTATCTTTTAAAAGAGAGCGATTGAGCTCTCCCGCGTCATCCAGCATAGGATAGGCAATCGCGGTCATCAGCGAGTTGATCCGGCGTAAGTCGCGGATAATGTCCATGTGCAAATCGCTGGTCGCCATGGTTTCGGGAACGCCTTTTTGCAAACGGCCCAAATGGTTGACAGAGGCTTCGCGCTCGGCTTGTTTGATAATGGCTTTGTCATCCACCAATTGCCGCGCCAAACGGACGTCTCCGGAAATAAAGACTGTTTGCGCCAAACGAACCGAATCGATGACCAATTGGAACAAATGATCCAGCTCGGCTTTGCCATCGGGCGAAAAATCGGCCTTTGACCGGATACGCTTTTCTGCCAACGGGATCAGATTGCGATCGATAATATCGCCCACATGTTCGATGTTCGTGGCAAAAGTCAGAATCTGGAAATGGCGTTTACCCTCTTCGTCCTTCATGGTTTCCTGGGTAATCCGGACCAGATAGGTTTTCAGGGCGCGGTACAACACATCCACAACGCTGTCAATGGTGCGGATCTTTTCAAAAAGCGCCAAATCATTTTTCTGGAAACTTTGCCAGACCAGTTGCAGCATCTGGTCGGTCATATCGGCAATCCGCAAGACCTCGCGGGCCGCATTGGTGAGCGCAACGGTCGGGGTTTCCAACACCCGATCATCCAGATATTTGGGTTGTTTGGCATCTTCGTTGGCACTCAAGACTTTGTCGGGAATAACCTTTGTGACCAGTCGCGAAACGCCATCCAGAAACGGCAGGAACAGAAGAGCCACCCCCACGTTAAAGGCCATATGAAAGTTGATAAGAACACGGGCCGGATTATCACCCAGTTCCAGAATATAGGGTTGGATATAGCGATATAATCCCATAACCAGCAACACCCCGATCATGCGCATCACCAAATTTCCTGCGGGGATACGGGCGGCTTGCGGGGGCTCTTTGAGGGACGCCAGAAACGGAGCAATCACATTGCCGATATTGGCCCCCAACACCATGATTAACCCCAGATGAATGGGAACAATATCGGTGTGCACCATCGACATCAGCAGCAACACAATGGCCAGAGAGGAGTGGAAAACCCAGGTCAGAATAACCCCCACCAATATGGCCAGAACGGGGTCGCTGTCGAGCGGAGAAAGAATCAGGGGCAATGTATCGGATGTTTTGAGGGGGGCCGCCGCCGCTTTGATTGTGGCCAAGGCCAGCAGCATCAATCCCAACCCGATCAGAATACGGCCGATCTGGCGCCGTGTCGCCGCCTGTTCCGCGCCGGAATAGAAAATATATCCGACCAGCAACAGGGCGGGTGATAACCATGACAGATCAAAGGTTAAAACTTGCGCGACCAGCGTGGTGCCGATATCCGCTCCCAACACGACGGCCAAAGCCGCCGAAGTCGCAATCAGACCTTGACCGGCAAAACTCGAGATAATCATCGTGGTGGCGGTCGAGCTCTGTAACAACGCGGTGACACCAACACCGGCCAACAGCGATGTAATACGGTTTCTGGTTGCCAGAGAGATAATTTTGCGCAGTTGTACGCCAAAGGCGCGGGTCACGCCGCTGCGGACCAGTTTCAGGCCGAAAAGGAGGAGGCAAACACCCCCAATTATTTTTAATAAGATCAGACTGGCCATAAAATTGTGTGAAAATTCAGACGAAACGAAGAGGATTCCCCGAGTGCCCATCGTACAAGCTCTTGCCCGATAGGGCAAGAGCTAAGCCGTTCTTTTTATATTTTTTACAGAAAATTAGCCGCGCAATTTTGCCGTGACATCGGCAATCCGCTTGCCGTAGGCTTTCGCGGTATCCAGATCCCCTTGAGGAATTTCTTCGACACTGGCATCAGACGGGGATTGGACCAGAAGACCGACCGATCCGCCCAGATTGTTGATATCGTTACGGGTGGCCGCTTTGGAGTTGCTGGGCATGAATCCCAAGCTGACCCAGATGCCGCCATGCTGGGACGCCAGGGTTTGCAATGTGATCAAGCTGACTTGTTTGTCCCCGTTAAAGCTTGCGCTGTTCGTAAACCCGCCAAAAACCTTGTCGTGCCAAGCCCGTGTGAACCAGGCTTTCGAGGTGGCGTCGGCAAATTTCTTGAATTGCCAGCTCACGTTCCCCATATAGGTGGGGGCACCGAACACAATCGCATCGGCTCCGGCCAATTGCTCCCAAGCGCCTTCCGGAACATTCCCTTCTGCATCAATCGGCAAAAGAACGGCTCCTGCGCCTTCGGCAACCTGTTCGGCAACACGTTTTGTGTGGCCGTATCCGGAATGGTAAACAACAATAATTTTTGGCATATCTGTCTCCTGTTAGAATATCGTGGAGACGAAGATATGCTCCTTTTCCAGGATTTCAAGTGGAGAAATGATTCTCTATGTCGCACCCACCAAAGCATCCAGAACCGCCATCCGGACGGGGACGCCATTTGCGCCTTGCCGGAAAATCAGGCTTTGGCGCGGGTCGTCAGCGACTTCGTCGGAAATTTCAACCCCGCGATTCATGGGACCAGGGTGCATGACAATCGCGTCCGGATTGGCCAAAGCCAGCCGCTCGGGGGTGAGGCCATAGGCATGGAAATAGGCCCGATCGTCCGGAATGAGAGAGGCATCCATCCGTTCTTTCTGGATCCGCAGGACATACACCACATCGCATCCACGCAGCCCGTCTTCCAAGGTGTCAAACACTTTGACATTCGGGGCCATTTTTTGCGGTTGCAGGTTTTTGGGCGCAATCAGGTGAATGGTCGCCCCCAGCTTGGTAAACAAGGCCATGTTGGAATTGGCCACACGGCTGTGGGCCAGATCGCCGATAATGGCCATGGTGAGGCCCGCGATTTTTCCCATATGTTCCCGAATGGTAAAGGCATCCAGCAAGGCTTGGGTTGGGTGCTCACGGTAACTGTCTCCCGCATTGATCACCGGACAATCCACCAATGACTGCACAAAATGCGGGGCGTTATACTCATGGTGGCGCATCACGATCGCGTCCGGACAATATCCGTTCAGATAGCGAATCGTATCGGAGAAGGTTTCGCCTTTTTGGGCGGAGCTGATTTTCTCGTCCCAGTTCATCAACTGTGCGCCAAGACGCAAGGCCGCCATTTCAAAGGAATTCCGCGTCCGGGTGGAATTTTCGGTAAACAGGGTCAGAACAACTTTCCCTGCCAGACTTCGGGGCACGGTCTTGTCCGCCAGAGCTTTCTTGAAAAAGGCCGCGCGGTCAAGAAGATGGGTCACATCCTCCAAAGTGAGGGGGGCAATATCCAGCAAATTTTGAACAGAAAGTGTATGTGTCATGATGGGGGTAGTTATGAACCAGACGGAATCCTTTTTCCAGTCCTTTTGGACATGTTTATAAAATATTAACCTTTTTATGAGAGGATAAAGTTAATGGGAACAACATGAGAGTGCGTCGTTGTTCCCATTTTTCATGCTCGGTTGACAGATTTTCTCTGATTTTACGTTTCTTTAAATCTTTCTCGTTACGATCCTGAAGGGGCTTGAAAGAGTTTTGGCCCCCGACCAGATTCCGGATTCTTTCTGTCCGGCAAGGATTCTGTGATGTGTCTAATGGGTGTTTCCACGGTTATGAAAGTCTGATTCTATGGGTATTCACATTGAAAGGGTTTCCGGACCCGAAGGTCTTTACATTCTGACGCCAGACCGCTTTCAAGATGACAGAGGGTATTTTTCGGAAACCTATAAAGCCTCGCTGTTCGAAGATCTGGGGCTTACGGTTGGTTTTATCCAGGATAACCATTCCTATTCCCGTCACAAAGGGACTGTGCGCGGGTTGCATTTCCAATCCCCTCCCTATGCGCAAGCCAAATTAGTCAGCACATCTGTAGGGGCGGTTCTGGACATTGTGGTCGATATACGTCGCGATTCGCCAACCTATGGACAGCATGTCTCCGTCGAATTGAGCGCGGAGAATGGACGGCAATTTTTTATTCCTGCCGGATTTGCACACGGGTTTTGCACCTTAACGGATCATGCCGAAATACGTTACAAAGTCTCTGCGCCCTATGCCAAAGACCATGATGGCGGTATTTTCTGGGATGATCCGGATATCGGTATTGTCTGGCCCGTGGAATCGTCCACGGCGATTCTGTCGGAAAAAGACAGAAATCTTCCACGGTTGAGAGAGTGTCTCTCGCCCTTTTCTTGAACCGGAGACAGATTCCCACATATTCCCCACCCCCCGGGGGGGGGGGGGGGGGGGGGGGGGGGGGGGGGGGGGGCGGGGGGCGGGGGGGGGGGGGGGGGGGGGGGGGGGGGGGGGGGGGGGGGGGGGGG
>CAZMZK010000062.1:0-758 GCA_964570705.1 uncultured Micavibrio sp. | reverse complement strand
GGGAAAAATAAACAAATATTGCCCGGTGTTGCGCGTGTGTCTCGCCCTTTTATTTAACCGGCGACAGATTCCCCCAAATACCCCCCCCCCCCCCCCCCCCCCCCCCCCCCACACACAGAAAGAGAAAGATCGTAACATGAAAATTATTGTCACAGGCGGTGCCGGGTTTATCGGATCCAATCTGATCCGTGTCTTGTTGGAAGACGGTCACCACGTGGCCAATCTGGATAAAATGACCTATGCCGCCAATCCAGAAATCGGAGATGTCTTTCCTCCGTCAGCCCATTACCATTTCCACAAATTGGATCTGTTGAATGTTGCAGGTCTTCATGACTTATTTTCTTCTTTCCAGCCGGATGCGGTGATGCATTTGGCTGCGGAGTCGCATGTGGACCGGTCGATTGATGGGCCCGCGGCCTTTATTCAAACCAATATTGTCGGCACGTTCCACTTGCTGGAGGCTGCACACACATATTGGAAAAACCTGCCACCCGCCCGCAAAGACTCTTTCCGTTTCCATCATATCTCCACGGATGAAGTCTATGGATCCTTAGGGGCCACGGGTTATTTTACCGAGGACACGCCCTATCACCCCAATTCACCCTATTCCGCCAGTAAGGCCAGTTCCGACCATCTGGTGCGCGCCTGGCACGAAACATACGGGTTTCCCGTCCTGATCACCAATTGTTCGAATAATTATGGACCTTACCAGTTTCCCGAGAAATTAATTCCGCTGATGATTATCAAAGGATTGGCGG
>CAZMZK010000061.1:0-8150 GCA_964570705.1 uncultured Micavibrio sp. | reverse complement strand
CCGCCATACCGACACCGGCGATTTGCCATGGTCGTTTTACCGCGGGTGTGTGTTGCGATACACCTTTTCGGGCAAACTGGTGGAGTTGAGGGTAAGTAACCGCCTGATCAATCATGGAGTTGATCCTGTTGGTTGGTAGGAAAGGTACGATATTATCCATTTTTTCAGTGTCCAATAAATCAAACGGATCGTGTAGCGACGACATTTTTTTCTCCATTCAGGTTCGATGGGATTAGCTTTTCCAAAGCTTTTAATCCTCGTGCAACCAAGTGTTCCACAGCCTTTTCAGTTGTTTGCATTGTATGCGCCACATCCCGTCGGCTGTTTTCGTGAAAGTAGGTCAAAAGCAACGCTTCTTGTTGCCTGTCCGGTAATGTACGGATTGCTTTCAAAAGAATATCTTTATACTCATGTCTCAAGACATCTTCCTGAGCTGTTTCCGGAACTGATAACGTTTCCGGAATCTCATCCGTTTTATTCTTGCGGGCCCGATGCACATCCATAGATGCATTATACGTCAATCGTGATACCCATGCCTGAACCGACCCTCCCGCCTCCCAGCGTGGGGCATATTGCCATAGCTTGATCAAAACATCCTGCGTAACGTCCTCCGCCATTGCCCGATCTCCGGACAGGAAGCGGTACGCCATCGCAAATATCTTTTGACTCAAGGCATTGGAAAGGGTGCGAAAGGCGCGTTGATCGCCCTCCGCTATTCTTTGCAAGAGCCCTGTCATTTCGGCATTGTCCATTCAGACGCCTTTCTTTCGCTTATTGAGCTGGTTTGGCTCCCCCCTCGACAGGAGGTTTTCCCTCAGGTCCGCCAGCAGGCTTGCCAGACATACCTTCTTTATACTTTTCGCGGAATTTGTTCCGCATAGCTTCACGGCCAGCCTTCAACTCGTCTTGCGACAGTTTTCCGTCTTTGTTGGTGTCCATTTTTTCAAACATGTCATCAATGCGGGCCTTGTGACTGGCGAGCATTTCGTCTTTACTGATAAAACCGTCTTTGTTGGTGTCCATTTTTTCGAACATCTCGCGACCGCGTTTTTCAAACTCTTCCGCACGTGGACCGCCACCTTTGCCGTCTTGGGTAGGAGGAGGGCTCCCTGCTTCAGGAGGAGCTCCTGCCGGAGCCGTGGTCGGCAATCCTCCCGCAAAGGAAGATGCTCCACCAGCTAAAATGAGTGTCGTAACAGCCAGAGCCATAACAGGAAAACGTGTGCTATTCATCATAATTAACCCTTTCATATCAGTTTGTGCCATTCATTACCAGAAATCTCGTCCATTAAGCTAACGGAAGAAGTTTAAAAAACTCCCCACAATTTTTTACCTTCTACTTAAGAGGAAATGACTCTGGAGAGAGGAGAATAAAACATATGCCTTTTTTACAAAACCCCTTTGCCAGATGGGTTTGAAAAATGTATGGTTCAAGAATTAATAGAGAGAATACCATGTTTCAAGATACCTATACCAAATTAAAGCCCGAAGATGTGGACGACGTTTTAGCCAAGACAGC
This sequence comes from uncultured Micavibrio sp., assembly GCA_964570705.1. Taxonomy (GTDB): domain Bacteria; phylum Pseudomonadota; class Alphaproteobacteria; order Micavibrionales; family Micavibrionaceae; genus UBA1573. The sequence goes on along the minus strand of CAZMZK010000061.1, from coordinate 6,631 downwards.
CCCTGCGTTTGATGGTGTGTCTTTCCGCGCAGAAAATACAGTGATTATGGCGCGGAGTCTGGATTTTTATCCGGGGTATCAGTTTTACGATATGGCGGATCACAGCCAGAATCCGGCGCAACGCCGCTTTGTTTTGATGAAAAAAGACAAGGTGATTGTGCTCGATTTTACCAATGCGCCGATTTATGATCTCAATAAAGCCGCCCCGATTTATTTGAACGAAGATACCGTGCATGATTATGTGCGGTTCTTTTTCAATTTTGTGCGCGGTCGTCATGGGCGTTTTCTGATTGTTGAAAGTGTGGACGACATTGCCTGGCGCGAAGAACCTCCGCCAGCTGCCAAAAAATCCATCAGTAAACTGATTATGCCGGTTGCCCATATTTCCAAGGATGTGGATGACGGAAATTTCCATTTGCATGCCCAGATGATGTTCCGTGATTCCTTGTTTTCTGCGGATATTACTGTTGATAAAGACGGGCTTGTTCAGTTATCGAATGAACAATTGATGATTGAAGATATGCCTGTTCTGGACGATACACTGGGCCAGTGACGGTCAAAAGGTCATAAGAAACAACAGAAACCTATTCTTTTTCCATGGTGCATTGGAGAGGTTGTTCGTTCGCACGGGAAAAGTCCATGACTTGACTGACTTTGGTTTCAGCCACTTCAAAGGTATAAATTCCGCACAACCCGACACCGCGGCGATGAACATGCAACATGATTTCGGTCGCTTCGTCCGCTGTTTTGTGGAAAAAACGTTCCAATACATGCACTACAAATTCCATGGGTGTAAAATCATCGTTTAATAACAAGACTTTATAAAGAGATGGTTGGCGTGTTTCCGGACGTGCTTTGAGCATGACACCGCTTTGACGATCTTCCCGGGGACGGGACGGTTCGTTATTATGCGGATTTTGGGACGTGGGGGTTTGTTGGCTCATGGCGGTAACACTCTCCTCTGGGAATGTATATATCATGCTTTCTGCCGAGATAAAGCAGATTCTACGCTCCGGATTGCCAAAATTCATTGCACTTTATCCCCAAAATCCTGTAAAAGATGTGGATAATTTCGCGAATAAGATTGGATAATTTGCAGATGGAAACCACAGGATTTGATGTCATTGTGATTGGTGGCGGGCATGCCGGATGTGAAGCGGCAGCCGCAGCAGCGCGCATGGGCGCGCATACGGCTTTGGTCACCCATAAATTCGATACGATTGGTGCAATGTCGTGTAATCCGGCCATCGGTGGTCTGGGCAAAGGCCATTTGGTCCGCGAAATTGATGCTCTGGATGGCGTGATGGGGCGGGTCATTGATCAGGCTGGAATTCAGTTTCGTATTCTGAATGCATCCAAGGGCCCCGCCGTTCAAGGGCCCCGCGCCCAGGCTGACCGGAAACTTTACCGCTTGGCTATGCAGAAAACATTGTCGGAAACTCCCAATCTGACCATTATTTCCCAAGGTGCAGAATCCCTGATATTTGGTGATAACAAGGAAATTACCGGTGTTATTCTGGCGGATGGGACGAAATTATCGGCGGGGGCTGTTGTACTGACAACCGGCACCTTCCTTCGCGGTATCATCCATCAGGGAGAACACCAAACTCCTGCTGGACGGATTGGAGAAGAGCCCTCCGTTGGTTTGGCGTTATCGCTGGAAAAACTGGCATTGCCATTGGGACGATTAAAGACCGGAACCCCTGCCCGTCTGGATGGCCGGACGATTAACTGGTCTATTTTGGAAGAACAACGTGGCGACGATCCTCCCCGCCCATTTTCCTTTATGACCGATAAAATCACGGTGCCGCAAATTCCTTGCTATATGACCTATACATCGGAGGCCACGCACCAGATTATCCGCGACAATATTTCCCGCGCGCCCATGTATTCCGGACAAATCAAATCCCGTGGGCCTCGTTACTGCCCATCCATCGAAGACAAAATTATGCGCTTTGCCGATAAAGAGCGGCACCAGATCTTTCTGGAACCCGAAGGTCTGGACGATCCGACTGTCTATCCGAATGGCATTTCGACCTCTCTGCCAATTGATGTTCAGGATGCGATTATTCGCTCGATTGCCGGATTGGAAAATGTAACGGTCTTCCAATATGGCTATGCGATTGAATATGATTTTTGTGATCCCCGCGATTTAAGGGCGACGCTTGAATCCAAAACCGCGCCCCGCCTTTTCTTGGCAGGACAGATTAACGGGACGACCGGATATGAAGAAGCGGCGGCCCAAGGATTGATGGCGGGAATTAACGCGGCTCTTCGTGCCGGATGTCGAGCCGCCTGTGGTGCTGAGGCAAAATCTTCTTCAAAAATTGTTTCACGTGAAACAGAGGACACGTCGAGCGGCGAGACATTTATTCTCGATCGCGCCGAGGCCTATATCGGGGTGATGATTGATGATCTGATTTCGCGCGGCGCACCAGAACCCTACCGGATGTTTACCAGTCGGGCCGAATATCGCCTGACTCTCCGCGCCGACAATGCCGACCAACGTTTGACCGATCGCGGGATCGCGGTTGGCTGTGTGGGGTCGGAACGGGAAGCTGTATGGACTTCGAAGAAAAATGCGCTTGCCATGGCCCGCGCACGTTTGATGGATATGAAAAAAACGCCCAATGAATTGGCGGTTCATGATATCTCGGTCAATATGGATGGGGTGCGTCGTTCTGCGTTTGATTTAATCCGGATGCCCAATATTGGTTGGACGGATATTCTTCGCGTTTGGCCAGAATTATCCGATATTTGCGCCGATATTCTGGAACAAATTGAAATTGATTCGACCTATTCCGGTTATACGGATCGCCAAGACATTGACATTGCGGCCTTCCGGCGTGATGAGGCTCTTCAGCTTCCGGCAGATTTAAATTATGCCGAGATTGGAAGTCTGTCTACCGAGATCCGGCAAAAATTGACCGAAGCCAAACCTGCAACCTTGGGGGCGGCCTCGCGTATTCCCGGGGTCACCCCTGCCGCCGTCATTGCACTCTTGCGTTATATTAAAAAGAAACCGGATGGACGAAAAATTGCCTCTTAATCCTTTATTGGCGACCTATAAATCTTTGCTCCTCAAATGGGCCAAGGTGATTAATCTTGTCTCTCCCGCGACGCTGGCGGATGTCGATGCGCGGCATTTTCAGGATTCGTTGCAACTGATCCCCCTCCTTCCTGCCCATACCAAAACCCTCTTTGATCTTGGATCAGGGGCGGGTTTTCCAGGGTTGGTGATTGCACTGGAGCGTCCGGATATCTGCGTGCATTTGTTTGAATCGGATACAAAGAAATGTTCCTTTTTGTCGACTGTTTCACGTGAAACACATATCCCCGTTGTTATCCACAATCACCGAATCGAGTCGGTTGATAAAATTCCGGATGTGGTTCCGGACGTGATTTCGGCGCGGGCCTTGGCTTCGCTTGACAATTTATTGGCGTTGACCGAGGTCTGGTGGAGCCATCATCCACAGGTCACACTCCTTTTTCCCAAAGGAGCCAAAGCCGATGACGAAATTGCCATGGCACGTGAATTGTATGATTTTACCCTTGAAACTTTTCCCAGCCAGACAGAGAAAAATGCCCGTATTCTCCGCATCACTCACGTGAAACGCCGGCTATAATCTTGAAATGCAAAGATCTCAAAGAATCTGGTCTTTCTCTGGATTCCGGTTTTCGCCGGAATGACGTTATGGATGGATGCAATACTGTGTTCGGAAAAATTCCCAGATCACCAACTGAGCAAAGTTTTCTTGACCTTTGGCCCGAATTTCGGTAGTTTAATGCCATTCACACATAACGAAAAGGACAGGCTTAGATGATCCCCGCATCTCAGGTAACCCCCTCTCTCCCCCGTAAAGTCGATCCACCCACCCAAAAGAATCAAAAACTTCCGCGTTTGTTGGCGGTGGCCAATCAAAAAGGCGGTGTTGGAAAAACCACAACCGCGGTGAATATGGCGACGGCTTTGGCGGCTGTTGGTAAAAAAGTCTTATTGATTGATCTGGATCCACAGGGAAATGCATCTACCGGATTGGGCGTCAAACGGTCGGATATTCGGAAAAGTTCCTATGACCTGATTTTTGAAGAAGGGTTAAATCCCGCCGAATTATCTGTCCCGACCAAGGTTCCGGGGCTGTATGTTGTTCCATCTTCCATGCATTTGGCAGGGGCAGAAATTGAATTGGTGACGGCAAAACGCCGCGAATATCGTTTGCGCGAAACTTTGCGCCGCCCGCTTCCTTTCGACTATGTGATTATTGACTGCCCCCCATCCCTGTCCTTGGTAACCTTGAATGCCTTGGTTGCTGTGGATGCGATTGTTGTTCCGTTGCAATGTGAATTTTATGCCCTGGAAGGTCTGTCGCATTTGGTGAAAACCATTGAGCGCGTCAAACAACATTTTAACCCGAAACTGGATATTCATGGTGTTTTATTGACCATGTATGATCCGCGCAACCGTTTGTCGGGGGCGGTGGCCGATGATGTCCGTGAATTTTTCGGCGAAAAAGTCTATAACACCGTGATCCCGCGTAACGTGAAATTGTCGGAAGCTCCGTCCTATGGACTTCCCGCTATTGTTTATGACATGAAATGTCCGGGAGCGCAGGCCTATATCCGTCTGGCGGGTGAAATTATCCGTCGGGAAAAGAAACTTCTGGCACTTCCGGCGGCGGCAAATCATGAAGCGCCGTCTTTGCCACCGGTTTCTGCCGAAATGTCCCATCATTCCTAATCATATATATCTATAAAGGTCACTGAAATGAGCATTGCAGATACTGCGAATGAAACCGCCCCTGAACCATCCTCCAAACGGCGCGCGTTGGGCCGCGGATTGAACGCCCTGTTCGGAGATGACGAAAGCGATATGCCTGCGTCGGCCAACCCGTTTTCGTCGGGGGATTCTTCCGGTGAGATGGGGGCTTCGGGCTCTGGCAATGGCGTACCAAACGGCCGGCGTTTGGTCTCGGTATCGCAATTGGTTCCCGGCAAATACCAACCGCGGCATGTGTTTAATGATGAATCAATTGCTGAATTGGCCAAATCCATTGCCCAACATGGGTTGATCCAACCGATTTTGGTGCGCCCGCTGAATGACGGCACGGATTCGTATGAAATTGTTGCGGGGGAACGTCGCTGGCGTGCCGCGCAAAAAGCGCAATTGCACGAAGTTCCGATTATCATTCGTGAACTGGATGATACGACAACACTGGAAATCGCGCTGATCGAGAACTTGCAACGTGAAGATCTGAATGCCGTGGACGAAGCGCGCGCCCTGAAACAATTGGCTGATCAATTCGGATACAGCAACGAAGAAGTCGCCGAAAAAATCGGCAAAAGCCGTTCCTATGTATCGAATATGCTGCGCCTGATTGATTTATGTGCGCCTGTCACCGCGATGTTATCCGAAGGCAAGATTTCTGCTGGACATGCGCGCGCCCTCCTCACCCTCACCCCTGATCAACAGGAAGAGCAAGCTCGCAAGATCACTGCTTTGGGATTAAGCGTGCGTCAAACCGAGAAATTGGTCAATGATCTGCAAGGGCGCGGCGGGGTGAAATCCCGTGTTGAAAAATTAGGCAAGAAAATCACAGATTCCGCCGAAGATGATAAAGATATCAATACGTTAGCTTTGGAACGCGAAGTGTCCAATGTTCTGGGGATGGCGGTTACGATTGATATGCAATCCCAACAAGAGGGGTCTTTGTCGATCCATTTCAAAACATTGGATCAATTGGACGAAGTCCTGCATCGCCTGTCGCATAATCCCGGGCGGTTGGCGATTAAAGGATAATGATTCACACTATATTTGTTTGAGTAATAAATTTTCTTAATAGGCAAATCTCCGGATCACATGGTGCGATCCTATGTTGCTCTTTTGCAACTATTCGGGGCATTTTTGTATGCTGCTTTGCACTCAGTGTTGAATTTTTTGGGTTACACAGTAGCATGGCTCCTATGGCGTTTGCCAATTTATGATGATTTAAGGAGATACTCATGAAAACCCTTTTGCTGTGCGGTGCTGCTTTGTGCGCTGTTTCTGCTGCGTCCCCTGCTTTCGCTGCTGACGAATCGGCTGTAAAACTTGGCCTTGGTGGCTATTTCAAAGGTTATGTCTCTTACGTCGATCAAGACGGGAGTGGCGTTCGTAAGACTGATATTTTGCGCCAAACCGAAGTCCACTTTGATGGACAATCCACCTTGCCGAACGGTTTGACTGTTGGCGTCCATATGGAAGGGCAAGCGGATGGTGCAGACAATTTCTTTGTGGATGAGAGCTATGTATTTGGTTCTGGATCCTGGGGGAAAGTCAATTTCGGCCGTACCTATGGCGCGCCATATGTGCTGCAAGTTGTGGCTCCATCGGCTGACTCGAACATTGATGGTCGTTTGCAACTCTTCACGCCGATCAACTATGCGGCTGCTGGCATTTCTTTGGGAACCAGCACGGAGACTGACTATGATCAGGACGTTTCTGCAAAGTATGACAAAATTACCTATGTAACCCCTCTCTTCTCTGGTTTCCAGGCCGGGATTTCCTACACACCGGAATCCAATGGGACATCGCGTGGTTCCAACGGGAATGATGCGGATAATTATACAACAGCAACCAGCAATATCTGGGAAG
>CAZMZK010000060.1:0-8164 GCA_964570705.1 uncultured Micavibrio sp. | reverse complement strand
GAAAACCAGAAAATATCATCAATTGTCCTGCCATATTAAGAAAATGGTTATGTTTTCTTGGTATAACAAAAGGTAGCACCTCAAGTAAAACCCTTTATGACGTTACAAGGAGATTATTTAATGACCACAGTTATGTCTTTACAAGACAGAGGCCGCGCTTTAGAGAACAGATTTGCACTGGATCAAGAGCTAGAATTCAAAATTACTGCAAAAGCAACAACTATGGTTGCCCAATGGGCCGCAGACCGGATCGGGCTGGACGAACACCAATCCGCCAAATTCGTTTCCGAGTTAGGATCACTTGTCCTGATTGGAAACGGCCAATCTTTGGTAAAAAAGAAACTTCTGGAAAATTTTGCGTCCAACAGCGTGGATATTTCCGAACATGCGCTGGAACGGCTGTTTTTCCTCAAAGCAGAGCAAGCCAGAAAACAGGTCTTAACCGGTACCACGCATTAAGGAAGCATATACGCATTTTCCTATTGCAAAAATTATATCCCGCCCTATTCTTGAAGATATTATAACATGTCAAGAGGGCGGGATATTTTATTATGGATTTCGACGATCGCAAAAAAGCATTTGAAACAAAATTTACCGTGGATCAGGAAACAGCCTTCCGGATCGAAGCCCGTGCCAGCAAGTTAATCGGCTTATGGGCCGCTGGGAAAATGGGATTAAGCGGGGCCGAGGCCGAGACTTACGGCAAAGAGGTTATTGTCGCCAATCTGGATGAGCCAGGGTATAACGACGTCAAACGCAAAATTGTCAAGGATTTCGACTCCCGTGGCGCGAGCTACACCGAAGGCGAAGTTGACGCCGCGATCGAGAAAGCCGTCGTCGACGCTACCCAGCAAATTGACACCGAAAAACAATAAAAAACTCTGCTCATAATTTTGCGCTCCTCCACAGGCAAGATTATGAACAGTTTCTAAGCGGAGTACCCATTTTCATAGATTGTGAATTCAACAATCTTTGGAAGATCGGAAACTGCTTTTCCCCCAAAACTCCAGGTCTCAGCCATAGCCAACTCCTTTTGATACCTACATCTATAAACACCCCATAATACTCTGCCAATTTAAAATGGAGGGCTGCGCTGTTATCCACCGCATAGCCCGGCTTCATTTCGCCTGTTTTTCTCAATGGCAGCGTATAAATATAGCGGATTATCATATGCAGCCGATTCCTGCACACAGCTATAGGCCAATTTGACACAATGATCGTCGTGGGAATTGCGAGATAATTTTTTGACAGTTTCTGCATCAATATTTGCGGCATTCGCAGAAAATTCGGTGATACGCGGCGCGCCGATGCTCAGATACGCCGCCATAAACGCCTGATGCACGTAACGTAACATTTCTGTCTTGTCCGCAACATAGGGCATCATAATCCGTGCAGCGTGGCAACTTGTGAGCATATGAAGCGCTGTGAAATTGTCAGTTGTAAGATAAATATTAAGTGCTGCCTCTGAAAAATCCCGCAATGATATATACGGTTGTATGGATAAAACTTCTTTTGCATTGCAAAAAACGTTTGGGCTGCTGATCTGATCCATTCGTTCAAATATGATCCCATTCAGCTCCGGCAGCATGATCTGTCCGTCTTCAAACTTTTTTGAAACAAGGTTTAACTGACTATGTAACGATAATGCGTCCTCTGCAATCTTCGGCAAAGGTCCTTTCATTTCCAGAAAGGAATCCGCCATGTACGCCATCCCCGCCGCAATTTCCTCATCGTTCCCCGATAAAACGCCATAAGACAGCCGTAATAAACCATGATAGGCGGCAGATGCATACCCTTTGATCAAAGGAATAAAATATCGAGATATAAATTGATCACGACCGAGCCGTTTCAAACGGGACAGATAAAATAATCTGAAATCCGTATAGTATCGCCGCGTTCCTAAAAAGCTGTGCCAATTTTCATCTTGCAAATCAATTGCGGAAGTGGGGCTGCATAAAGGAATATCATGCATTTTAAAATATGAGGAAACGAAGGATTCAATTTCATCGTGACTCGCTCCCAATTGATCTAGTGCATATAATGCCATCGGCAGATGATTGCTGAGCATCCCGTCATATTCAGGGGATAAATTTCGGAATGAGTTTATTTTCTCAATAACATTCATGCATTACACCAACCGACTTTTGTCCAATGCGGCTTTGATAAAGGACACAAAAAGCGGGTGCGGATCAAACGGTTTGGATTTTAATTCCGGATGGAATTGCACCCCGACAAACCATGGATGATCTGGAATTTCCACAATTTCCGGCAATTTCCCGTCCGGAGACAGGCCACTGAAGATCATGCCCTTTTCTTCGAGACGTGGAATATAGGCGGTGTTTACTTCGTAACGATGGCGATGGCGTTCACTGATGTGAGTCTTGCCATAAATGGCCGCCACACGGGAGCCAGGTTTCAAAGCCGCCGTATAGGCACCAAGACGCATCGTCCCGCCAAGATCCCCCTCGCCCGACCGCGCCACCAATTCATTGCCTTTAACCCATTCGGTCATCAGACCCACGACAGGTTCTTCGGTCGCACCGAATTCGGTTGAGCTGGCCTTCGACAATCCCAAGACATGACGACAGGATTCAATCACCGCCATTTGCATCCCGAAACAGATCCCGAAATACGGAATTTTACGTTCGCGCGCAAACTGCACGGCTTTGATCTTGCCTTCGGTCCCACGTTGCCCAAATCCGCCCGGCACCAAAATCGCATGGACGTCTTCGAGTGCGTTAGTTGGCCCGCCATTTTCAAAAATTTCTGCTTCGATAAAGTCCAACTTTACCTTCACCCGATTGGCGATCCCGCCATGAATCAAGGCTTCGTTCAAGGATTTATAGCTGTCCGACAATTCGGTATATTTTCCAACGACCGCGATTTTGACTTCGCTTTCGGGATGTTTAATCCGGTCAACAATATCGTCCCATTTGGACAGATCCGGCTGTGTCTCGGCAGGCAAACCAAAACGTTTCAATACTTCGGTATCCAGACCCTCGGCATGGTAGGTCAAGGGCACTTCGTAGATCGATTTGACATCCAGAGCCGGAATCACCCTCTCGAACGGAATGTTACAGAAGAGCGAGATTTTTCTCCGCTCGCCTTCGTCAATGTGACGGTCCGCACGGCAAAGCAAGATATCCGGACGAATCCCCGCCGCCATCAATTCCTTGACCGAGTGCTGGGTTGGTTTTGTTTTCAATTCACCCGCGGCCGGAATATACGGCAACCATGTCGCATGGATAAATACCGCGCGGTCATGCCCCACTTCATTGCTGAATTGCCGTGCCGCCTCCAGATACGGGTGAGCTTCGATATCACCCACAGTTCCGCCGGTTTCCACCAAAACAAAATCGGCTGTTCCTTCTTTTTCACGGATAAAGGCTTTGATTTCATCGGTAATATGCGGAATGACCTGAATGGTCGCCCCCAAATATTCGCCACGGCGTTCGCGTTGCAGAACGTTCATATAGATACGCCCGGTCGTAATGTTGTCTGTCTGGGACGCCGGACGCCCCGTAAAGCGTTCATAGTGGCCCAGATCCAGATCAGTTTCCGCCCCGTCATCGGTCACAAACACTTCGCCATGCTGGGTCGGAGACATCGTGCCCGGATCAATATTCAAATACGGATCCATCTTACACAGACGTACGGAATAACCACGCGCTTGCAAAAGCGCACCAAGAGCCGCGGAGGCGAGACCTTTTCCTAAAGAGGAAACCACGCCACCGGTAATAAAAATATATTTTGTCATGTTATTTTGCGATTGGAACAGTTGGAGGTTCAGACGATTTATCTTTTGCAGGAGCATCCGGCGCAGGCGTTGCTGGCGCGGTTGCAGGATCTGTTGTCACAGGGGCTGTTGCCGCAGGAACAGGTTTCGACGCCGCATCCAGAATACTGGACGGTTCGCCCCCGCGCGCGGCCATAATAGCCAGAGTGATACTGGTTACAAAAAATACCATAGCCACATAGGTCGTTGCTTTGGTCAATACATTGGCCGTTGACTGGACCGATGCAAAACTGCCCAAACCCCCGCTGGATCCCAGCCCCAATCCGCCACCTTCGGAACGTTGGAGCATGATCAACACGATCATCACCACCGTTACTATCAAATGAATAACCAGAACAACATGTTCCATTTTTTTCTCTTTCTACTATTCTATTTTTATTCCATTTTAACCACGAAGAACACGAAGTTCCCGAAGTTTCATTTTATTATCTTTCATATTTTTAATGATCGCGCCACTACTTATGCTTTTTATGCTTCCCCCCCCAGCAAAAGAGACTCGGAAGAGGAAGGGTGAAGGGGCTTCGTGGTTTAAAAATTTAAATGCTCCCAATAATTTTTAAAAATTGATCCGGCTTTAAACTCGCGCCGCCGACCAAGGCCCCATCCACATGTCTGACCGCCAGAATGTCTTTGGCATTATCGGCCTTAACCGATCCGCCGTACAAAATACGGATTGCGGACGAATTGTCCAGTTTTTCCTGCAAAAATTTACGAATAACCGCGTGCATATCTTCAATATCGGTCAAAGTTGCCGTTTTTCCAGTTCCAATCGCCCAGACAGGTTCATAAGCAATGACCAGATTTCCAGCATGGGCCGTATCCGGGATCGATTCGGCCAATTGCCCGACAACAACCTGATTCTGGATTCCCGCTTCCCGTTCGGCCCCGGTCTCGCCGACGCAAATTATGGAAATAATTTCACGTGCATGCGCCTTTTTAGCCTTTTCGGCAACCACGGCACTGGTTTCCCCGTGACAGTGCCGCCGTTCCGAATGCCCCAGAATAACATAGGCACATCCCACATCCTGTAACATGGCGGCCGATATATCACCGGTAAACGCCCCGTTATCTGTGGCCGCACAATCCTGCGCCCCCACCCCAATCGCCGCAGATGTCGCAGCCTGTACCGCGCCCAAATGCACAAACGGAGGGCAAACGCAGACCTCAACATCCGGCTGTGATAATGGCACAGCCTCGGCCAATGCCCGTACCAAGGCGGTCGCCTCGGCCAGGGTTCCGTTCATCTTCCAATTTCCGGCAATGAGTTTTTTGGGTAAATTTTTTGTGTTCATACGCACTTCATACATCAACAAGGCTTGGCATGGCAACACAGGATGTTTATAGTCTCCCCACAAATTTCAGAATAAGGATATAAAATAATGCTACTTCGCTCGATGCGCAAAGGTTTCTTTTCGGCCCTGTTTTTGGCTCTGCTGGTTCTCGGAGGCGTGAGTCTGGTTTTCACCGACTGGAACGGCATGTTCAAAGGCGGGATGAACAAAACCGATGTCGCCAAGGTCGATGGCACCCCGATCAAGATTTCCGAATTCAACAGTCGCGTGACCCGCATTCTGCACAGCCAACAAGTCTCGGCAGATGCCGCCTATCAGATGGGGTTGATCAACAACATCCTGATGCAGGACATTCTGGCCATTCTGATGAAAAAGGATGCGGCCTCCCTTGGCATCCGGATCGAAGACCGGATGATCGCCGAACAGATCAAAGCCACCATCGCCCCCTACAAAAAAGACGGCGAAAGCGACAAGGACACCCTGAAACGCGTTTTGGAAATGCAAGGATTAAACGAAAAAATGTTGATTGCGTCGATGCGTGATGAACTGACCTCGAAAATCCTGCAATCCACCCTCGCAACGGCCAACACCGCGCCCCGTGCTCTGATTGATGATCTTTATGCCGCGCACCACCAAAGCCGGACGGTCGCATTGGCGTTCTTTCCCAACGCAGCGGTCACCTTATCCACCACGCCAAGCGATAAAGATCTCGAGTCCTATTACCAAACCATTGCCGCCGGATATATGGTTCCCGAAACCCGCGACATTACTCTGGCCTATCTGGACACATCGAAAATTGCCAAAACAAAGGCCAGCGATGCTGATGTCAAAACCGCTTACGACGAAAATGCCTCCCGCTATAATCTTCCGGAAAGCGCCACCGTCGAACAAAGTCTGATCTCCGATGCGGCGAAAGCCAAAGCCGTCGCCGAGGCCGTCAAAGCCGGACAGAAAATGGACGCCGCTGTGATGTCCGCCACAGGCGATAAAAAAGCCTATGCCGGAGAAACCAGCCTGACCAAGGACGGATTGCCCGAGGATATTGCAAACCCCGTCTTTACCGGAAAAGCAGGTGATGTGATCGGGCCGGTCAAATCGGCTTTGGGATATCATGTGATCAAATTGGTCAAGATAACTCCGGCCCATCCGGCCGATTTTGACAGCGTCAAAGAGAAAATCCGCAAAGAGCTGGATGACGAAAAAGCCGGCAATGCCATTTTCGATGTCACCAATGCCATCGAAGATCGTTTGGCCAATGGCGAAAAATTCGAAACCATCGCGCAACAATACCCTCTGACCCTTGTGTCTCTGCCGCATATGCGCAAAGACAGCAAAGCTCCGAAAGAGTATACGCATGATGCCAAAAGTTTCGAGAAAATCCTCACCAAAGCCTTTGCAACAGCCGAAGCCTCGGCCAGCGAATTGACCGACGTCACGGCCACCACTCTGGTATCGGTGCGTGTCGATAAAATCCATCAAGCCGCCGCCAAGCCGTTTGCCGACGTCAAAGCCGATGTCCTGAAAAAATGGACATCCGATCAGAAAACAGAGCGCAATCTTCTGGCCACACAAGGCAAAGTCGATGAGCTGAATAAGTCTGATGCGGGTAAAGATTCGGGCAAAGACTCCGCTTCTGCCTTTGCCGCGCTGAAACCTGTAACCATTAAAGCCCTGACACGCGAAGGTGACACGTCTGTTCCCAAAGACATTCTGCCGAATATCATGAGTGCCGAAAAAGGAAAATTCGTGATGATTGCCTCGCGGGACAAAGATGGCCTGTATATCGCACGCGTTCAAACAGTGTCCTTGCCATCCGCTGATGAGGCAAAAGCCGACAGCAAAGCGGGTGACTTTTCCAAACAAGTCGCCGCCGATTTATCCTCCTCCGGTGTGATGGGATATATGGGATATTTGCAAAACAAATACCCTGTGACGATCAATGATCATTTGCTGAAAAAAATCTATGGCACACCAAAGGACGCAGCCCAGTAACATGAAAGCGCTCCTGAAAAAACTGCAATCGGGGGCTTATCTCACATCTCCCGAAGCCGAGCACGCGGTCACCGCTATTCTGGACGGGGGAGCCTCTCCCGCCCAGATCGGGGCGTTTCTCATGGGACTGTCCCAACGCGGAGAAACAGTGGATGACATTGTCAGTGCGGCCCGCGTCATTCGTGCCCGCGCAACCACCATCTCGGCCCCTCCTCATGCGGTGGATTGTTGCGGCACAGGCGGGGATCATTCCGGATCCTATAACATTTCAACGGCTGTCGCTTTTGTTTTGGCGGCCTGTGGTCTGCCTGTGGCCAAACACGGCAATCGCGCCGCCAGTTCCCAATCGGGGGCCGCCGATGTTCTGGAGCATCTGGGCGTCAATCTGGCCCTGTCCCCCGCCGATTGCCAGACAGCCCTCGCGCGTTTCGGATTCTGTTTTCTGATGGCTCCGCAATTTCACGCTGCCCTGAAACCCTTGGCCGCCTTGCGGAAAGAGTTGGGGTTCCGGACCTTATTCAATCTGATCGGGCCATTGGCCAATCCGGCGGGAACATCGCGCCAATTGGTCGGCGTCTTTGATAAAGACTGGGTTCGCCCCATGGCCGAAGCCTTACAACATTTGGGAAGTTCTGCCGCTCTGGTTGTTCACGGATCCGATGGTCTGGATGAAATCACCTTAACCGGTGCGACCCATTGCGCCCGTTTAAAAGAGGGAGAGATCACCACCTACACGCTCACACCGGATGATTTCGGCTTGTCCCCCGTCACCCCCGCCGATCTGGCAGGCGGAGACGCCGCCTATAATGCCACAGCCCTCCTCTCTCTGTTGCGCGGCACGCCTTCGGCCTATCGTGATATTGTTCTGGCCAATGCCGCCGCGACATTAGAGCTGTGCGGGGTCGCCCAGAACCTGAAACACGGGGTCACCCTTGCTGCCACAGCCATTGACACAGGGGCCGCATATCACGTCCTGCAATCCTATCTTGATTTTTCCAACAGTGGTGCCTAAAGATTAGCCATGAACACCCTGAAAAAACTGCAATCGGGGGCTTATCTCACATCTCCCGAAGCCGAGCACGCG
>CAZMZK010000059.1:0-8191 GCA_964570705.1 uncultured Micavibrio sp. | reverse complement strand
TGGCAAAAAAGTCAGTGACATTGTGGCAAACCGCGATGTAGCGATGAAAGGCAAAGCAGCAGAATCTGATGCCGCTGCTGAATCTTCCGAAGCTGCCGAAGAATAAGAGGATATAAAGAATGACCGAAGCAAAAGCAAAAAAAGCACCAGCGAAAAAAGCTGCTGCAAAGACCATCACGGTAACGCAGATCGGTAGCCCGATTGGTCGTCGTCATGATCAGGAAGCAACCTTGGTTGGTCTTGGTTTGAACAAACGTCATCGCACCAGAACTCTGGAAGATACTCCGTCTGTGCGTGGAATGATCAATAAGGTGGCTCACCTTCTTGAAGTCAAAGAATAATAGGTGATTTAAATGAAATTAAACGAAATTGTCCCTCCAGAGGGCTCCAATAAAAAAAGAATGCGCGTTGGTCGTGGTATCGGTTCCGGCAAGGGAAAAACTTGCGGTAAAGGTGTCAAAGGTCAAAAATCGCGTACCGGTGTTGCGATCAATGGATTTGAAGGCGGTCAAATGCCTTTGTACCGTCGTTTGCCAAAATTCGGTTTCAACAACAATTTTGCAAAAGATTACGCAACCGTATCTTTGGCACATTTGCAGTCTGCGATTGATGACGGCCGTATTGATGCCAAATCTGCGATCACCAGCAAAGTGCTGATTGATGCAGGTGTTGCTGCCAAGGCAAAAGATGGTGTACGTTTGTTGGGCAATGGCGAGATCACATCGAAAGTGAGCTTGCAAATTGCAGGAGCCACAGCAACCGCAAAAGCTGCCGTTGAAAAAGCGGGTGGATCCGTCGAGATTATTGTCCCAGAAGTTAAGCCTGTTGTGCGCAAGAAGCCAATTCCAGGTCAGAAATAATTTACTTGGCCAAAGAATGAATTTAAAAAGACCCTTGCGGGTCTTTTTTTATTGGAGGGTGTTCCGGGGAAGAGCCTTTTTTTCTCCGTTTCTCCGGGTCTTCGTGTAAAATGTTTAAAAAGCCAAGACGCTACGATCGCCAGGATTTTGGGATTATCAACGGATCAAAGTATCCCCGTCTTTCTGATCATAATTTTTGACCAGCAAGTGGCACAAATCATCAAAGGATTTGCGGTTCTCTTCCAGCGTGACTTCGTAAAAGTTTTTTAGACGGCGCAGGTTTTCTGGGCTGGCATCATCAATATGCAGGCTGGGGAAATGTTCGGAATAATCTCCGGATGTCAGGGATTTGTTAAAGACAAACAAATTTTTACCCAATTCGGACTCAAAGGCTGTCATTAACGCGGTCTCTGGCGCGTTGAAGAGGATATTGATTAATGGCATATCGTTTTTCGGATCCACAACGCCTAAGGCTCCGTAACGATCCCAATCTTCTTTGCAGATGGACTGGTTGGCGTATCCTGTGCCAATCACGATCATAATCAACGGACGATCCGGAGGGAGATGGGGACGCAAAGCTCCCATATAGCTGATGCAGGGATTATCAAACACGCTGCCATCAATGGCCACGATCGATCCTGTCGGGCTGTCAGGGGTTGTTTTGATGGGGAAAGCATGGCACGGGAAGTAGGTGGGGGCGGCCGTGCTGCCTAGAACCGCATCATAAATATCCACTTCCGGACATTCTGGAGGATTGACAACGCCATCGAATTTCAGGTTGTTGATCCACAGCGCATGCCCGCCTTCGTTCAGGAAAGGATTTCCTCTGTGGGGGCGGGAGGGGCCCGTTTTGCGGTAGCTGGCTGTGCCTTCGATGTTGTAGACAGGTATCATCAAGCTTTTGAGCGAATCCGACATCCGGAAGCGGCTGTAAAGTCCACGCAGGGAGCGGCCGAGTCCCGCCTGATCATAATGACCATGTTTGATCAGGTTGCTGAATTGTTTAAATTGCAGGGTACGATTGTTAAAATCATGCAACAGGCTCCGGACACTTCGGAACGAATCTTGTGGAAAAATATGGGCACCTTCGCGTTCGTAAAACCGGACCATATGGCGGGCACGGAATTTCGGTTTTTCGGGGTGGGTTGGATCGGGGATATTGAGAGCTGCGTTTAAAATCGATCCTGTGGAGGGGCCCATAAACACATCAACCATCTCGGTCATAGCCAATCCCGTGACCTCTTCGATTTTTTGCATAAAATGTGCGGGGATAAGACCGCGCATGCCGCCGCCATAATTATAAAGAGCAATAATTGGTTTTTTCGAAAGTAGGGCGGTCATAGGAGGTCAACGCAAAAAAAGGAAGGCAACGATGCCAAAGTGATTCGGCTAAAGGAGAGTGTACCCTGAAAAACATATTTGGAAAATGCACAAAAAAAACCGGGCGAAATGCCCGGCGAGTTGAACAGGGAGGTTTCACGTCTCAAGAGACGCAAAGGAACCAAAAGGTTCTGGGGAGGGGTATACGGGGTGCGTTGAGAGAACGCAAACGTTATTTTGAAATAGCAGGTATGCAAAAAACGTATGATCGTATCAGAAATCGGTTTTGCCCACCAAATCAACCAAAAAGTCGCGGAAAATAGCGATTCTCTTGGAATGGCGGCGGTCTTCCGGGTAGACAAAGAACATATCGACGGATGGAATAGTTACATCTGGTAACAAGGGAACAATATCCGGCAGATTATTGGCCATGAATTTGGGAAGAACACCAATCCCCGCGCCGGACCGAATGGCCTGGCGAATCGTAGAAATGGAATTCATCCGAATCATGTTTCGGTTCTTGGTAATCGGAATTCCGGCTTGTTCGAATAAATGATTGGGGTTTTTATAGGGGACTAAGGCCTGATCCGGATAACCAATCACAGTATGACGCTGCAAATCGCCGAGTTCTTTCGGGGTACCATTGGCGGCAAGGTAATCTTTGCTGGCGCAAGCAACGAAATTAATATCGGCCAAATGGCGTTGGATCAATTCGGATTGTTCGGGTTTATAAAGGCGGACAGCGGCATCAGCCTCGCGCAGACCCAAATTGAAAATACGATCGTCCAGCAACAAAGATAGTTCGATGTCGGCATGGGCCCGATGAAAATCGCCAACATGAGGGCCAAGCCAGGAGGTTCCCAGAAATTCGGGCAGGGTGACGCTTAATTCGCCATCCGTGGTGTCGCGGGCGTCGCTGAGTTGGCCTTCAATGGCCATCATTTTGGTAAAAATTTCGGTGGATGTCTGGAACAGCAATTCGCCCTGTTCGGTCAAGATCAGACCGCGTGCATGGCGATGGAATAACGTGATTCCCAAATCCTCTTCAAAGGAGGAAACATGACGGGATACGGCTGATTGCGACAGATTAAGCGATTCTCCGGCATGGGTAAAACTGCCGGCTTTGGCCACCATGTGAAAAATGCGTAATTTGTCCCAATCCACGATGTGTTACTCCGCTGCCTCGGTTGTGGAGGAGGCGGCATGTCCGTGTGTGGCCAAAAACCGGTCGGCTTCCAATGCGGCCATACATCCCATGCCTGCGGCGGTCACAGCCTGACGATAGGTTTTGTCTTTAACATCCCCCGCAGCATACACGCCGTCAATATTGGTGGCCGTCGAATCCGGCGCCGTGACGATATAGCCTTCCTCGTCCATGGCAATTTTGCCTTTGAAAATATCGGTGGCAGGTGTGTGCCCGATGGCTACAAACACCCCATCAACAGCAATATCGGATACCGCACCGGTTTTCAGGTTTTTCAAACGCAATCCGGCAACCCCGATCGGGGCATCCGGCGTTCCTGGTGGGTTTCCTAAAATATCTTCGACGGCACTGTCCCAGATCACCGAAATTTTCGGGTGGGCGAATAGACGGTCTTGGCCGATTTTTTCGGCACGCAGAGTGTCGCGACGATGGATCAACGTGACATGATTGGCGAATTGGGTGAGGAAGAGCGCCTCTTCGACGGCCGAATTTCCTCCACCAATCACGGCGACATCTTTGCCGCGGTAGAAAAATCCGTCACAGGTGGCACAGGCGGAAACGCCATACCCACGGTATGTGACCTCGGAAGGGAGCCCCAACCAACGGGCTTTGGCACCGGTGCATATAATAATGGTTTCGGCGGTATAGGTGGTGCCGCTATCTCCTTTGGCAACAAAAGGGCGTTTGGAAAAGTCAACATCCACAATCAGATCGGTCATCATTTTGGTGCCGACATGTTCGGCTTGCAACCGCATTTGCTCCATTAACCAAGGCCCCTGAATGGGATCGGCAAAACCGGGGAAATTCTCCACATCGGTGGTGATGGTTAATTGGCCGCCTGGTTCCATCCCTGTAACCAATACGGGGGACAGGTTGGCGCGGGCAGCATAAATGGCGGCGGTGTATCCGGCTGGGCCGGACCCAATAATAAGGACGTTTGTCGAGATATTTTCGTGTGTCATGATAGGGAAGATGTAGCGGACCATCCGCAAAAGGTAAAGAGAAATCGCAGGGATTATTTTATCCGGCCCAGGCCTGGTAATATCCATAAAAAAGAGCACTTAAGCTCATCAACGACAGAGGAAGGGTATAACGAAGACGAAAACTGTACATGATCAGACCTCAATTTAAAAAATTATAGTTCTCTTTTTGTTCTTTTATAATTAGAACAAAAAAGGAACAAAAGCAAGTGTTTTTTGCATCATTTCTTTTTTGGGGGGAGGCATAAATATATTGGCGAATTTTTGAGGAGCAGCAGACTATGGAGTAGCAGATTATGAGGTCGCCATCCGCCAGAGAACGATCCCACCGGACAGGCACGCAAACAGCAAAACATACCCCATGACGCCCAAATACATGGCGCGGCGCAGATGCGAGATATCCACCCGCGCGCTGCTATGGGATGATCCCACCCAGGCCCGTTTCAACACGCTGCCGTCCCGATCTTCGACTGGGCCGCCCAATGATACGCCTAACCCCCACGCCAGCGTGGTCAACGGCAAACCACCTTCCGCATAGGGGGCGCGCCCTGTGGGAGACACCATTCCTGCGACAGCGCGGGCCATACTGGCTTTTGGTGTAAACGCTGCAGCAAGAGCCAATAGCAGCGCCGACAGGATTTGCGGAACTTCTCCAAAGATCGTTTCCAAGGCCAAAGGCACGTGCCCAAACCCCTTGGCAAACCCTTCTTTCGACAAGCCCCAGCGCGCAGCCGCAATACCGGCATAAATATACGCAGCCGGAAGCCCGCCGATCAGGTACCACAGCAACGGCGCGACAAGCCCTTTATCAAAATTGGTGGCGACAAACCCGATTCCGACACGGATAATTCCATGGTCATCGGTTGTGTTCAGATTGGTACGGGTGGACACCGCCATATCAAAATAGCTTCCTTTTCCGCGGGTCTTACCTTTGGATGCCCCTTTCCCTTTTTGGGGTTCCGCACGAATGGCATGATGCAATTTGACCAACGCCGCCAAAGGCGCACCGCTACTCATGACCAAAGCCAACAACAACGCTTCCGCAAATCCGGCCAAAGGCATAACCTGTACACCGTACATAACCACCAAAGCCGCGGCGAGGGTCAACGCCAGATAAAACACCAATAATATCCCTCCGCGAAAGCGCAATGACGCGACCGAACGTTGCGTGTTATAGGTCTTTCGGGAAAAATCGCCCAATATCCGGTCCAACAGCCCCCACACCGGCGGGTTAGCCTGTCCGGAAACAGGGCCGATCAGCCCCCCGATCACGGCGGAGACCACCATTGCAATCATGGCCATTTCCAGCCTCTCGGGAGAGGCGATTTGCGACAGGACCTCTGTGAAAACATCCATAAACATCATCAGACCAACATATCTTAGACTGGGCAAAGCGTTTTAAATGGGGTATAGTCACACGACCTTTCCGCGTTTTATTCTCGCGGTCCCTTCATGCGTTATCATTCTTTTAACACATTTCCGTGTAATTTCATATGCGGACAATCAGGATTCACAATAAAGGATCGCACTGTGCTTTATCATCTCTATGACCTTCAACATGCATTATTGACCCCGGCTCGTTTGGGGGCCGAACTGTTACGGACATCGTTCCAAAATCCGATGAACCCACTGGCCTATTCGCCTGTGGGACGCACCATTGCAGCGGGTGCCGAATTGTTCGAACGTGTCACACGCCGTTTCGGGAAACCCTCATTTGATTTGCCAACCACCAAAATCGGCAAAGACACGGTCAGCATCACCGAAGAGTTTATTGTCGAAAAACCGTTTTGCAATCTGTTGCATTTCAAACGCCACACCAACCGCAAAGACCCGAAGGTCTTGATCGTGGCCCCGATGTCAGGGCATTATGCGACCCTGCTCCGCGGCACGGTCGAAGCATTGCTGCCTCACCACGACGTCTACATCACCGATTGGATCGACGCGCGGATGATTCCGATGAAGGAAGGCGCGTTTACACTGGATGATTATATCAACTATGTACGGCAGTTTCTCGCTTTGCTGGGCCCGAAAACCCACGTGATTGCTGTCTGCCAACCTGCGGTCCCTGTTCTGGCGGCCGTATCCTTGATGGCGGCAGAAAACGATCCCAACCAACCTCTGGGGATGATTTTGATGGGCGGGCCGATTGACACCCGTGTTTCGAAAACCCAAGTAACCCAAACTGCTGAAGAACGCCCTCTCTCGTGGTTTAAAAACACCGTGATCTCGGTTGTGCCCGGTTATTATCCGGGGGCTTACCGCAAAGTATATCCGGGCTTTGTGCAATTGGGCGGCTTTATGTCGATGAATCTGGACCGCCACGTTGGACAGCACATGAATTTCTACAAGCATTTGGTTCAGGGCGATGGCGATTCGGCTGAATCCCACCGCAAATTCTACAACGAATATAATGCCGTGATGGATCTGCCCGCCGAATTCTATCTCCAGACCGTGGATGTGGTATTCCAACGTCACCTCTTGCCGAAATTCCTGATGAAATGGCGTGACCCGTTAACCGAACAATTGCACGACGTCCTGCCGAATAAAATCCAACACACCGCCCTCCTCACCATCGAAGGCGAGCTGGACGATATTTCGGCGCGGGGACAAACCACAGCAGCGCATGATTTGTGCTATACCCTGTCCCAAAAGAAACAATATCACCATTTCCAATTGGGATGCGGACATTACGGGATCTTTAACGGTAGCAAATGGCGCAAAGAGATCATGCCCCGCATCCGTCACTTCATCCGTCTGAACGACACAGGATGTTCACCAATTCCGGAAGAAGATCTGAAACACATTCCGGATTTGCCCCCCGAACGTTATAACCGCGACAAACACGGCATCGCCGCGATCCGCCGCTGGTTCAAAGAACGGGAAGGCAAAGTCCAGGAAAAGGAAAAAATAGTTTAGAATTCATAATTTTATGATTCCATTCCACACACCACTTGAGCGATACGTCTGAAAGCATTAGTATCATGGGCTAGGTAGATGAAGGATGATTCGGAATGGCTGAAACAAAAAGAACAATTTTGGTGGTAGAAGACGAGCGCGAGTTGCTCAGCATTTTATGCGATGATTTATCCAGCCGTGGATATAATGTCGAGGTTGCCCGTAATGGCCAAGAAGGCTTGGAGAAGCTCCAGACAGTGGAACCCGATGTTGTCATTTGTGACCGGGCAATGCCAGTCATGTCGGGGTATCAATTTCTGGAACGCTTACGTGGGGCATATCCTCAATACAATGGGTTACCATTTATTTTCTTGACCGCACTGGCGGATCCGCGTGATCGGCATTCGGTGGATCATCTTCATCCAACATCTTATCTTGAAAAACCGGTTGATTTGGAAAAATTGGCGGGTGCGATAACATCGGCACTGAAAACCGCATAGGGTCTTGGGTCGTGAAACATTTTCTATTCTTATCCTTGGGGCTGGTCTGCATTCTAACCTTGTCTGCTTGCCAGACAGGAGAGACGCAATATGTGACATCAAATATCGCTGTTCCTTTGCAAATTCCTCCAACTTTAGAGGGACAAAAATCATCCACGAACGCGGCGGGTATTGATTATATCGTCGTCCAAAAAAAGGACAGATTGTTGTCTTTATGGAAGGATGGTCGTATTATTAAGACCTATCCGATTATGGCGATGGGGGCGGATCCTGTGGGGCATAAAACACAGGAAGGTGATGAACGTACGCCTGAGGGGCACTATGTGATTGATGAAAAGCACCCCAGTCAAAAATTCCAGAAATTTTTGCAAATTTCTTATCCGAGCGATCAGGATAAAAAGCGAGCGGACTCGTTAGGGGTGCCTGTTGGGG
>CAZMZK010000058.1:0-8229 GCA_964570705.1 uncultured Micavibrio sp. | reverse complement strand
GGTCGCCGTTGGACAAGTTATCGTATGAATTTTCGGCGATTGGATTTTATTTGTCCGCGCACCCGTTGGATTCCAAACTGGCCCAGTTGGAACGAATGCGGATTATTTCGTATAATGAAATTGAACGCAAATTATCCGATCGACCGATTTTGCGGGTCCAATTGGCGGGGGTTTTGTTAAAGAAATCGGAAAAGATTTCCGCCAAAAGCGGGAATAAATTTGCGTTTCTGACCCTGTCCGATACGTCGGGCGTGTATGAGGTCTTGCTGTTTTCCGAAGTCTTAAGCCGGTCGCGGGAATTTTTGGAGGTCGGAAAATCCATCCTGATTTCGGCGGATGCAGAGCAAAAAGAGGATGCAATCCGTCTGACGGTGCAGGATGTCAAACCTCTGGATGAAATTCTGATTGATAAAGTGCATGAAGTGTCCTTGACCTTGGCCCATAGTGATCAGATGTCTGCTTTAAAATCCATCCTGACCAAAACGGGGGAGGGAAAATCGCGCTTTACCATCCAGATGACATCTCCTGCGGTTGGAAAATTGGTGACGCTACGTCTTCCCGGGTTTTACAATTTTACCCCCGAGGTACGGGATGATCTGTATCGGTTATCCGGTCTGAAAAATCTTCAGGAAAGTTAACACGGTTTCCCGTGAGGAGAGGGCAAGAGTATGTCCGAGGAAAAAATCCCCCCCCGTTTGCAACAAGGCATTGATCTGATCCGCGATGAAGTCTCGCGGTTGTCGGACTCGTCGGGGGTTTACCGGATGCTGAACGACAAGGGGGATGTCTTGTATGTCGGGAAAGCCAAATCCTTAAAAAAACGGGTGATTAATTATACGCAGGTGGCGCGTTTGCCGTTGCGGCTGCAACGGATGGTGTCGGAAACGCGGAAAATGGAATTTATCCTGACCCGTACCGAGGTCGAAGCGTTGTTGTTAGAAGCCAATTTAATCAAGAGCTTGGACCCTGTATATAATGTGTTGTTGAAGGATGACAAATCCTATCCGTATATCCATGTGGTGGGTGGGCATGATTTTCCGAAAGTGGAGCGGTTTCGCGGCAAGCCCGACGATCAAGGGGAATATTTCGGGCCGTTTGCCAGTGGATCGGCGGTCTATGAAACGCTGGAAACATTGCAACGGGTCTTCCAGTTGCGAAATTGCAAAGATACTGATTTTTCAACGCGTAAGGTGCCGTGCTTGCAGTATCATATCAAGCGCTGTACCGCTCCGTGCGTGGGGCGTGTGACGCGGGAAATCTATGCGCAACAGGTGGCGGATGCGCGGGATTTTCTGACCGGAAAAAGCCGGGATGTGCAGGCGCGGTTGCAATCCAAGATGATGGCGGCCAGTGCCGATCAGAAATATGAGGCCGCCGCGTTTTATCGGGACCGGATTAAAATTCTGACCCAGATTCAGTCGCGGCAGGGCATCGATGGGCATGCGGTGGGGGATGCCGATATGGTTGGCGCGGTGATCGCGGATGGTCGCGTCTGTGTGCAGGTGTTCTTTTTTCGTAATGGGCAAAGCTTTGGCAACCGGTCGTTTTTCCCGACCCATACCGAGGATATGGGGATGGATGAAATTCTGGCCACATTTCTGGCGCAGTTTTATCGGGATAAGCATATTCCGCCCGAAATTCTGGTGAATGCCCGCCCACAGGAGTGTGAGGTGTTGGAAGAGGCGTTAAGCGAATTGGCGGGGCGCAAGGTGGGGGTGACGGTTCCGCAGCGGGGGGCGCGGAAAGGGATTATGGATTTGGTGGTGACCAATGCGCAAGAGGCTTTGCAGCGGCATCTGTTGCAAAAACAGGATGATGAGGCGGCGTTGGCCAAGATGGCGGACTTGTTCGGGATGGATCGGCTTCCGGAACGGATCGAAATTTATGATAACTCCCATACAGGAGGGAGTTATATGGTAGGGGCCATGGTGGTGGCTGGGCGCGAGGGGTTTATCAAAAAAGCGTATCGCAAGTTCAATATTCGGGATGCGGCGGCGTCCGATGATTACGGGATGATGCGTGAGGTGATGCGGCGACGCTTTGCCAAGGTGGATCTGGATCATGACGCGCATTTTCCGGATCTGCTGTTGATCGATGGTGGGGCGGGGCAGTTGCGGGTGGTGCGCGAAGAGTTGGAGCAGTTGGGTCTGTTCGACCGTCTGGTCGTGGTGGGGATTTCCAAGGGTGAGGATCGCAATGCGGGGCGTGAGAAATTCCACATGACGGGGCGGGCGGAATTCCAGTTGCCCTTGCACGATCCGACCTTGCAATATATGCAAAGATTACGAGACGAAGCGCATCGTTTCGCAATTGGATCGCATCGTATCAGGCGCAATAAATCATTGGAAATCAGTGTGTTGGATGATGTTCCTGCGGTAGGGCCTTCGCGCAAGAAAGCCTTGTTGCTGCATTTTGGTTCGGCCAAGGCGGTTCAGGATGCCACGATCGAGGATTTGGCAAAGGTCAAGGGAATTTCACGCGATTTGGCCAAAAAAATTTATGGTTTTTTTCATTCCGGCACGATTTAAATTCTTGCGAAATCCCGTCATCACGTGTTAGGTTTCTATCATTCCGATAGATAAACGAGAGATTTTAAGATCAGCGATCCTGGTTTTATGCGGTTCATTTATGGGATCTTTTATTTAAACTACTTAAGAACTGGAAAGGTAAAACAGTTTATGTTTCATCGTCCTACATCGCCCAACGACCAACCTGCACCTTCACAAGGGGAAAGCAAAACCATGACACAAAATCCAGAATCCGGCGACGCGCAAGCAGATCGTTCGGTTGATATTCCAGCAAGCCCATTCCAACGTCCGGGCCAACCTCCTGTTGCGGCTGCGGCTCCTGCTGCGGCACAACGCGTAATTCCTCCTGCTTATGGTGGATATCCTGCGGCCTATGGCGCATCCCCTTCGGTGGCCGCCGCATCGTCGGTTGATCCGAAATCACGCCGTTTGGTCATTGGCCAAGGCATCACCATGTCCGGGGAAATCGAGTCCTGTGACCTTTTGGTGGTTGAAGGAACTGTGGAAGCGGCTTTGAAAGGCGCAAGCATCCTTGAAATTTCCGAAACCGGTATGTTCTATGGCACCGTTGAAATCAACGAAGCCACCATCGCCGGAAAATTCGAAGGTGATTTGACAGTCAATGGTCGTTTGACCGTACGTTCGACCGGATCGATTACCGGTGCGATTTCCTACAAAGAACTGGCTGTTGAAGCTGGTGCAACCATTGACGGGAAAATTACACCATTAGGAGGCAAAGGAGCCTCCTCTGAAAAAAAGTCGCATAAGGGAAGCACAGACTTCCCTGTGAAGGATCAAAAAGCACATGCTGCTGTCGAGCAAGTGCCCATGGAAGACGATGATCTTCCAATCCTTCAACGCGCGGCCGCCCGTTAGGACGTGCGATGACCTATTCGGGAAAGCTGGACAGGAATGTTCAGCTTTCTTGTTTTTGACCCAAGATTTTTGATCCGGAACGGACAAGGCAACATCACATGAATTCACCTATAAACGACACGTTGACCCAGATTCATATGGATATTCATAAGGCATGTAAAATTTCAGGACGCAAACCGGCGGAGATTACCTTGGTCGCCGTGTCCAAGTTTCAGGATGAGGCCAGATTGGACGAGGCGTTACACGCTGGATTGCGTGTTTTCGGGGAAAATCGTGTGCAAGAAGCCAAAACGCACTGGGCCGAACGTCGGGCACAGTATCCGGATCTGTGCCTGCACCTGATCGGGCCGTTGCAGACCAACAAAGCCAAGGAGGCGGTGGCGTTGTTTGATGTGATTGAAACCATTGACCGTCCGGATATTGTAGAGGCGATTGCCAAAGAATCCCGGATCCAGAACAAAACGCCTGTGTGCTTTATTCAGGTGAATACCGGAGGGGAAGCGCAAAAAGCGGGGGTATCGTTGGAGGATCTGCCTGCTTTGGTGGAGATGTGTCGGGGGGCGGGGATCAATTTGCAGGGATTGATGTGTATCCCTCCTGTGGACGAGCCGGCAGCGTTTCATTTTGCCTTGCTGAAGAAATTGGCAGCCCGTTACCAACTCCCGCTGTTAAGCATGGGGATGAGTGCTGATTTCGACAAAGCGATCAAGGTCGGGGCCACCCATATTCGCATCGGGACAGCCTTGTTCGGGGAACGCGCCCACAATTTTGACCGATGAAAGGTCGGTGTTATAATCGGGGTGTAATCCTCCGAGTGAGTCGTGACGTGTGTGATGTGTTCGTGTAGTGTGCGCGGCGCTTCAAGAATGATCATGAATGTTTCTAAAAACTTTCTAATTTTTGTTGGTTTATTTGTCTTATATTTTCATTTACACTCCCTCTTAAGGGGAAATAATTATGTCTGATCTGGCAGAATTTAAAATCGCTTATGACGGTGAAGCTTTACGTTCACACATCATGGATGTGAGGGATCTGGCTCCAGCACTGTTGGCTTTCGGAAAATTATTTGATGAAGCAAATAGGGTGGTTAATGGGAGTAAAACAACCGTCCGTTTGCAGGTTAAGGCGACCAGCCCCGCCTCTTTTGATATTCTTTTTCAGTTAGATCAATCCTTTATTGATCAGGTGTCGGGGTTTCTTGTTGGGGATGGCGTTACATCTGCATTGAACCTATTGGCTATTCTTGGATTTTCTGGGGCAGTGGCTAAGGGGGCGCACATCTCCTTTCTTGCTTTAATTAGGAAGCTTCAAGGGAAACGCCCTGCATCCATTCGGGATCTAAAAAATGGTTCTGTTGAAGTAATATATGATTCGGAAACGTTTCTGGTTCCTATTAATTTGTTGAGGTTGTATCAGGACGTGGCTGTCCGAAAAGCGGCTCAAGATATATTGGAGCCATTGAAAAGTGAGGGCATTGATAGTTTCAAAGTCGTTAATAATAACGTTGTAATTAATGTTATTGGTAAGGATGAGGTGCGGTACTATCAGTTGCCGGAGGTAGAAGACGAAATTATTTTGACTTCGAATAAGAGAGCCGCTTATTCGATTGTATCTTTGGCGTTTAAGGAAGACAATAAATGGCGATTGTTTGATGGTAATGCAACAATTAGTGTTACTATGACGGACGAAGAATTTCTTTACAATGTAGATAATAGTCTTATTGCTTTTACCAAAGGGGATATTCTGATTTGCGATGTGAAAACAACCCAATATCGTACGGATGGTGGGCTGAAAACGGAGCACGAAGTGTTAAAAGTTATAGAGCATCAGACGGCCGCTCGCCAACTTAAGCTTTTTGAATAGACGAGATATTCATCACATACTGACGGAATTGTGCGTAATCATTGTCCATTACGGTATAGGATTCGGGGCGGGTCATAAGATCCGCGAGGATGGCGGGACATTCCGGAGATACGCCCGTGGCTGTACGAACCACATCGGGGAATTTGGCGGGATGGGCACAGGCCAGTGCCACACAGGGCACATGGTGCATAAGGCCCGAGTGCTCCAGCGCATGCATGCCGACGGCGGTATGGGGATCAATGATAGACTGATGATCGCGATACGTGCGGGCGATGATTTCCACCGTATCGTCGTCCGAGCAGCGGCGTGCGGTGAATTCTGCGCGGATTTTTTCCAGCTCTGTCGGGGATACCGAAAACTGTCCCGTGGTTTTGAAATCCTGCATCCAGGATAAAAGCTTTTGGGGATCGCGGCCTGTCAGTTCAAACAAAATCCGTTCAAAATTGCTGGAGATCTGAATATCCATGCTGGGGCTGTGGCTGGGGGTTACGGATTCCAACCGCATGGTGCCGGTTTCAAAAAAACGGGTCAGAATATCATTGCGATTGGATCCAATGACCAACGGGCCAATCGGGGCTCCGATCATTTTTCCCACCCATGCCGCGTACACATTGCCAAAATTTCCGGTGGGGACGGCAAAGGCGGGGGATGTTTTCAAGCGGTGCGCGGCTGCGACGTAATAAACTGTTTGCGCAATGATGCGCGCCCAATTGATCGAATTAATCGCTGATAAATTTTTGGTGGCGCGCAGATCAGTGTCTCCAAAGGCCTGTTTGACCAGATTTTGGCAATCATCGAACGTGCCTTTGATCGCAATATTGTGGACATTGTCCGCCACCACCGATGTCATTTGGCGGCGTTGAATGTCCGATGTGCGCCCGTGCGGGTGCAGGATGGTAATGGTGATATTCTTGCGGCCTTTGCAGGCCTCGATCGCCGCTGATCCGGTGTCCCCTGATGTTGCTCCGATAATGGTGATTTTCTGGCCATTTTGTTCCAGCAGATAATCAAACACCCGTCCCAGAAATTGAAGGGCAATGTCTTTGAAAGCCAAAGTCGGCCCATGGAATAATTCCATCAGAAACACATCATCCCCGAGGTGGCGCAGCGGGGTAATATCCGGATCGTGAAAGACCGACGTCGTATAGGTATCGCGCAAAATATCTTTCAGGACGGCGTCCGGAATACATCCGGCGGTAAACGGAGAGATTACTTTATAAGCAATATCGGTATAGGAATCAGAATCAGAGAGAGGTTCCATGCGTGGCCAGTGCATCGGGACAAACAGACCTCCATCGGGCGCAAGCCCCTGCAAAACGATGTCGGTAAATGATGAGGGCGCAGCCCCTCCGCGCGTTGAAACGTAAAGCATAGCGCGAGTATAGCGCAAAAGAAAATCGGGTTCCAGTGGTGGAAACCCGATTTCTTTTTTGTATGAGGCTTTCTAAAACGAAGCCCTGATGAGGTAGAACAGTGAGCGCAAGATATCATAAAAATATTTTTATACAAACATTTTTAGCGGAGGTGTTGCGGTTTTCTGGGGCCGATTGTTATTTTACTCTGATGGCTCTGTGCGACTATGTGTGACAAACTGATCTGCATCATCGGGGGATAAATGCATCACCCATTGACAGAGGTCATAGTCAAAACCGGCACGGGCCAGAGATGCCAATCCACGTTGCAGATCATTTGGACGCGATCGGAGAGAGAAGGGGCCAAGGCGTTTCTTTTTCGCCCAGCGCAAGGCCGATAATCGTTCGGTGTCGGCGTCTTTATCCGGGAGAATTTCTGCCACGAGGTCGACCGAAATTCCTTTTTGTTTGAGGGTCATCAGAATGCGGGATCGGGAGAATCCGCGCTGGGTCAAAGAGGATAAGAGAGCGCGCGCATAGGTCTCGTCATTCAGATATCCCAGCTTTTCGAATTTTCCGACAACATCATCCAAAAGGGTCAGGCAGGATTCTTTGCTTTGATCGGGATGATCGTTGCAGGACAGGGCAATTTTGCGTTCCATCACGCGGCGGAACTGTGCTATAGATGCCGAAAAGCGTTCCAGATAATAAACACCTGCATTTTCAAGGTAGCGCGCCGTGATTTTTTTACGTGTTTTGTCTGGCGTGTGTGTGTTCGGGCTTGATTTTTTGTCCATCCGTGCTTTTCTCAATATGCGTATTGCAAGGCTCCAACCATAAAAGGAAAAAGAAACAATGTCTACCGATCCGAAATTCTCGCACTTGTCTCCTCGCCAGATCGGGGCGTGCAATTGGGTCGGCGTGATGACCCTGATCCAGAAAGAAGTCGGACGATTTCTGAATGTGTATATGCAAACAATCATTGCACCCGTTATCACGTTAATGATGTTTTTTGTGGTGTTTGGATTGTCCATGAAACACCATGCGGGCGGGACAATGACAGAAGAGGGGTGGCAGGGCGGCTTGCTGTTTCTGGCTCCGGGACTTTTGATGATGACCATGATTCAAAACGCGTTTGCCAACACGTCGTCTTCTCTGGTGATTGCCAAGGTGCAGGGAAATATTGTGGATGTGTTAATGCCGCCCTTGGCCCCGTGGGAAATTCTGTTGGGATTGATGGTGGGGGCCTTGCTCCGTTGCCTGATGATCGGGGTCTTGGGGTTTGTGTTGATGCGGGTCATGACCCCGTTGCCTGTCGAAAATCTGTCATTCGTTCTGGGGTTCGGGATTTTGGGAAGTGTCATGCTGGCGGCTTTGGGAATTGTCGCGGGATTATGGGCCGAAAAATTTGACCATTTGGCGACCGTGACCAATTTTATTATCACGCCCCTGACTTTTTTGTCGGGGACGTTTTATGCGTTATCTGCTTTGCCGGATATATGGCAAACCGTAGCGCATTTTAACCCGTTTTTTTACATGATTGACGGGTTTCGGGCGGGTTTTACTGGATTTTCGGAAACAAATACGACTATAGGTCTTTATATTTTATC
>CAZMZK010000057.1:0-8417 GCA_964570705.1 uncultured Micavibrio sp. | reverse complement strand
GTGCCTGCAACACCAGCAGCCATAATTTTTCCTACAGATCCTATTCTTCTACCCTGATCGGCAACTTCACGAAGAATCATTTTTGTGCCGTTATTCGCAAAAAAACCTTTCTCCACCTCTGCGGCAATATTACCAAAATGATCAATTCCAAATCGTCCACTAACCTTTCCCGGCCCTTGGCTAGTTGGAAAATCCCGAATTTCCGAGGGAACACCACCTACAGATTTTAAACTATCCGCCACAACACTAGGGTGCATAGGTCGACCACCTACTTCTATCATAACCAAGGGGCGATAAGAAGAGCTATATCCATGAGCTTTTAGATCTTTTGCAACGTCCAGTGTTGTGTCACCAAGCCCCAATCCTCGTTTTTCTAAATTATCTCGTAATTTTGCAACACGTTCATCCGAAAACCCTTCGGGCCTTCTATGATTTTTTACTTCGGCAGATAAATACGCATCCAGCTCTCTACCTAAGGCCGGATCCCTCACTCTCATATCAAGAATTTCTTTTCTGGTAGCATGGTACGTTGAGTCCGGCATCCCAGCTCCGACAGCAACCAACGGTTCACCATTTCTTGTATAAGCTTTAAACTCAACTGTATTTGGCCCGGCCATATGATCCTCACGGTATTTTTAAAGGTCTATAAAGGACTCTACAGCCCACACATTAATATTATGCAAAAAATACTTAAAATTTTATGTAATTTCCCTATCCCGTTGCAGAAATTCCAAAACCATGCTGATATAATGGGGAAAAGGATGCCTCTGGCATGGTTGAACAGATCAAGCTTCATTTGTCTGCGCCAAAATCTCTGAGCCCAAAATCTCTGAGCCCAAAATCTCTGAGCCCAAAATCTCTGAGCCCAAAATCTCTGAGCTATGCCTCGGCGATGCACCCGCGTCCGATGCGGGAATTATATCCCCCGATTACCCCCTATTCCCAAGGTTTTCTGGCCGTTGATGATGTGCATACCCTGTATTGGGAGCAAAGTGGTAATCCGGACGGCGTGCCCATTCTCGTCCTGCATGGCGGCCCGGGAGCAGGAGCCAGTGTCACGCACCGCCGTTTCTTTGATCCGAATTTTTACCGCATTATTATTTTTGACCAACGCGGGGCGGGACGATCCCACCCTTTGGGGAGCTTGAAAAACAATACATTGCGCGATTTGGTTGCCGATATAGAGCTGTTACGTCACCATTTCAAAATTGACCGATGGCATTTGTTCGGCGGGTCGTGGGGCAGCACGCTGGCTCTGGCCTATGCCATTGCACACCCGAAACAATGTGTCAGCCTGATTTTACGATCCATCTTCCTGATGGAACAAAGCGAAATCGCGTGGTACATGACGGGAATGAATGCCATTTTCCCCGAAAGTTGGGATAGCTTCGCACGCGGATGCATGGATCCCGTCCAACTTTTAAAACATTACTACACCCGATTAACCAGTGCCGATGACCGGATTGCCATTGATGCCGCCATGCAGTGGAATGCGTATGAATCGGCCTGTGCGTCTTTCTTCCCGCATCAGGATACGCTCACCTCGGATGACCAACGCTATTACGCGCTGGCCATGGCCAAGATCGAAGCCCATTATTTCTATACACAGGTGATTTCTACCGCCGATAGTTTGTTACATTACATCGACAATATCCGGTCGATCCCCGCCACGATTATTCAGGGACGTTACGATATTATCTGCCCGATGGTCAGCGCCAACCGGCTGCATAATGCGTGGCCGGAAGCCGATTATGTGATCGTCCCCGACGCCGGACATTCATTTCTGGACCCCACCCTGCGCACCCGCCTGATCGAAGCCACCGATGCGGCAAAGTCGTTGAGGTAAACCCCTAACCCCTAAATATGTTAACAAACAACAATTAAAAAAATAATTGACATAACAATAGCGGGTGTGATTTAGTTGAAAAGATCCGATTTTACAATTTTCAAAGAACGCGAGAGCCAAAATGAGTGAAGGTAAGAAACAAAAGTTGTCACGAGAAGAATTGGCCAAAAAAAGGGCCGCACGCCTCATGGATCCTCTCGAAAACAATCTTTTCAGTGCCATAGTAGTTATGCCGAATTTGGCGGAGGCAACTTGGCTTATTGAGCAAGATGGCGTTGATCCGGATTGCTCCACTCTCCACCATGACTTCAACCCACTAAGAAGCATGATTGTACATAGCGGTCAGGAAATCCCCCACAAACTGGGCTTTGCACGTCTTTTGATTGAAAATGGAGCATGTATTTTAAAAGCAAAAGAATCCATCGGATACGCAAACCTTCTCACTCTAGGAAGTGGGTACGGAGATCTTTATCAAGAGGGCGATGAGGCATGCGCTGCTTACCTTTTAGCCCATTTTATTTCCATGGACATCGAAGATTCAGGGAAATTCGATCTGGAGTTCTGGATGAAGCGAAGCATCCCATATCAAGACTCTTATGATACCAAAACAAAAATTGTTGATAATTCATATCGCATCAATACTGTGAAATGTATAATTCGAAATCAAAACGCTCTTGTGGATTACATCGCCTCGTCAGAGGATGATGTTGCTAGGTATTTAAGAGAGCTAGAAAATCACCCTTCTGCTGCCGCATGGATGCAAAAAGCTGATATCTGTGATGTACTCAAGAGCCACCCTCCTGCCCCCATAACTCTCAGTTACAAGGTCCCCTACAGGGAGTATCGCATATTACCTGCCGATTTTTCTTATGCGGTAACTGTCGATCCTAATGGCACCAATCACAAAAATCACAAGCCTGAGAAAACAAATAGAGATAATCCTCGAACTCTAGAAATTTAACGTTCAAATTTCTTTAGCAGCGCGACTGCTAATAGTCGCTCTACCTATTTTTGTGCAGCCCGCTGAAAAAATTCGCAATACCTTGCTCCGGATCGGAAGCTGGGGTAAAACACATGGAACACGAGAAATACACCCTACATCAGAGGATACATCATGGATTTTCAAGCGTTAAAAACGATGGCCGTTACAGGCAAAACCGTTCTGTTACGGGCCGATTTGAACGTTCCGGCAGAAAATGGCGTGGTGACCGACACCACCCGCATCGATCGGTTGAAACCCACGTTGGATTATTTGACCAAAAACGGCGCAAAAACCCTGATTTTATCGCATTTTGGCCGCCCGAAAGGCGTAACTCCGGAATTCTCGTTGAAATTTCTTCTGCCGTATCTTGAAAAAAGCTGGGGCGTGAGCGTTGGTTTTGCCGAAGATTGTACAGGAGCTCCGGCCGAATCTGCCAAGGCCGCCTTGCAAAACGGGCACGTCACCTTGTTGGAAAATGTCCGTTTTCACCCCGAGGAAGAAAAAAATGATCCGGCTTTTACCCAGGAATTGGCCAAATTGGGCGATCTGTTCTGTAATGACGCGTTTTCGGCAGCACACCGCGCCCATGCCTCCACCGAAGGTCTTGCGCACCATCTCCCATCCTGTGCCGGATTCTTGATGGAAGCTGAATTGAATGCCCTTTCGGCAGCTCTGGAAGCGCCAGAACGTCCGGTTATGGCAATTGTGGGCGGATCCAAGATTTCCACCAAAATTTCCGTGTTGGAAAATCTGGTGAAAAAAGTCGATTTCCTGTTTTTGGGCGGTGGCATGGCCAATACATTTTTGGTGGCCGACGGGATCGAGGTTGGAAAATCCCTGTGCGAACGCAACATGGTGGACGAAGCCAAACGCATTCAGGCCGCAGCCAAAGCCGCGCAATGCGAGATTTTATTGCCGGTGGATCGGGTGATTGTCGATCAATTCGGGCCGGATGCCCCCCATCATATTGTGGCCACGGCCGATATGCCTGCCGACCGCGAAGCCGTAGATGTTGGCCCGATGACCATTGCAATGTTGCGGGAAAAACTGGCTCTGTGCAAAACCGTGTTGTGGAACGGCCCGTTAGGCGTGTTCGAAGTGAAACCCTTTGATGCCGGAACCACTGCGGCCGCTCGCGTCGTGGCAGAATTCACCGAACATAACGGATTGGTGAGCGTGGCTGGCGGCGGTGATACTGTCTCGGCCCTGGAACATGCCGGATGCGTGGATCAATTCCACTATGTCTCCACCGCAGGCGGGGCCTTCCTCGAATGGATGGAAGGAAAACCCCTGCCCGGCGTTGAAGCTCTTTCGTCCCAGAAAAAGGCAGCATAAATCACATAGTGATCATATCGTGATCAGCGACCTGTTTAGTTCTGACTTTGCCGCATCAGACGTTTGGCAACATCCGGTGTGACACGGTCATAGTAAGCCAAAGCCGCGGAAATTTCGTAGGAAACTTCATGGCCATGACTTAAATTCCGGCGGGTCAACGTGTACATAGCCAGAAATTGCGCCCGCGTGCAGTCGTAAGCCCGCGCCACAATGGCCAGACCATGCCCGTCTTTTTGTTGCAACATGGCGATCACCGTGGCCACAGGCATACAGGTGAATTTGGCCATCTGCGCCACAAACGATGCCGTTTGCCCACGCTTCAAAGTTTTAATCATTAAATCCGGCCCCAAGCGTCCTTGCGCATGAAATAACTCGGCCGCCTTTAACATAGAGGCACGTGGAACCAGCGACAGGGACGAGTCTTCGGTAAATTCCGACAGAACATCCTCCATCAGATCCATAATCTCTGGCGCAATCATCGGAAATTTTTCGACCAAGGCTTTTTTCAACGACTCACCGGCATACGCATAAATCTTGCGCGCAAAATCTTCGCCGCCTTTCAAACTCCGGTTGGTCAACGCCTCTTCCAAGACCTGATGATCTTTTGCAAATTGGGCAATTTTCATCACATCGTCATCCGACAGCATGACCGTATCGTTATCAATCAATGTCCGCGACGTATCCAAATCTTCTTTGTCCAAAAGGGCATCCACCACAACCGGAGCCAGATTTTTCCGGGCGGCAATCGCCTGCCAGAAGGGAGAATCCCGCGATTGGATAATGTACAACAAATCCAGATCATTTAAAGCCGGACTGTTTTGCAAAACAGGACGTGCAATGGAAATGTCCTCGTTGATAAATTGCAACACCAAGCGCAGCGGAGCCTGTGGCATGACCGAAAACCGTTCGGCCACAGCCTGTTTCAAATGACCTTCTGCATGGCGCAGCAACGACAACAAAATATCGACGGCCATTTCACGGTCACCGGGACGATTAGACATTTCAATCAACCCCACCACATCCTCACACAAACCCGCGCGCTCTTCCTGCGGCAATGTCTGGATGGCGCCATCGCAGATCCCGTGGTCCCGATACAACTTGGCCAAGACAGGGTTCATTACCCCTGATACATATTGTGAATCAGCAAAAAATGCCGATGATATACTCATATTACTCATTTTGGCGGACCCTTACGCGTCACTCAGTTCGTTTTACAGTTTCGTTTTTTGTCCCGGCACCCGCCAAAGTCCGGAATGTGACACACCCTAGTATTCGGATAATGGCAACAAAACGTTTAAAAGTGGTAAATATCGAAAATGAAAAAATGCGGATAATCCGCAAAGCTTTTTTAATTGTTTTGGATTACACTGGTATTTCAGGGTAATACTCTTCTTCCGGAAGACTATGTGAGGGGACGTTCATGGCAATTTCTTCGGTTTCATCATCATCTTACACCACCGCTGCGGCTGCTTTGAAACAGCCCGCCACCGGAGATCAAAAAGCCGATGTTGGATTGCAGGACCGCGATACCACATCCGAGCGCATTGGGAAACTGCAAAGCTCTTTGGATACTGTTGTCCAGAATCACGGTTTTGCGGCCCGTATGTCCACCCAGGAAGCCCTGACCAATAACACAAAAATCATCAACTCGCCCATCATGCAACGTGGCAGTTTAGTCGATATCTCCGCATAGGCTTAAAATTTGCGGCAAGAGGCAGGCTTGAAAACTATGCTTGCCGGACTGTCTTTAAGAACTCATCCACCTTCTGTTTCAAAATAACCGATTGTGAGTTCAGATCTTTGGCGGCTCCTAAAACTTCTTGCGCTGTAGCCCCCGTTTGATCTGCCCCCGACTCTACCTCCTGAATGCTATCGGAAATTTCCTGCGCTCCGGTTGCGGCCCGCGAGATATTCCGCGCGATTTCCTGAGTAACGGAGGATTGCTCTTCAATCGTGGCGGCCACGGATTGAATGCTGTCGGTCACATTTTCAATCGTAACAATAATTTGCCCGACACTCTGGACAGAGGTTTGTGTGGCCGCTTGCATTCCCGCGATTTGTTGGGAAATTTCCTCGGCTGCCTTATTCACCTGCCCCGCCAAAGACTTCACCTCATTGGCGACTACCGCAAAGCCTTTTCCGGCCTCCCCTGCCCGCGCCGACTCGATCGTGGCATTTAACGCCAATAAATTGATTTGTTCGGATATCTCGGTAATGACCCCGACAATTTCACCAACTTTCGCCGATTGGGCTGATAAATTCTCGATGGAATCCTTGGCATACCCTGCTTGCCTGGCCACTTCACG
Source organism: uncultured Micavibrio sp. (assembly GCA_964570705.1). Taxonomy (GTDB): domain Bacteria; phylum Pseudomonadota; class Alphaproteobacteria; order Micavibrionales; family Micavibrionaceae; genus UBA1573. Next base: position 1,948 of record CAZMZK010000057.1, on the reverse strand, counting down.
CGAAATATCACGGGTGCGCTGGGCCTGAACACTGGTTTCCACAATCGATGATGTCAGCTCTTCTGCGGCTGCAGAAACCTGCGTTGTTGCCTGCGCCGAATCTTCCGATGTTTTGGCCACATTTGCCGAAATATTCTTGGTACTTTCCGCAATTTTCGCCACGTGCTCCGAGCTGGATTGCATTTTGGCAGAGGAGTTCACAACCTGCGCCACAACCCCTTTTACCGATTTTTCAAAATTTTCGGCCAACAGATTCATGGTCCGCCGCCGCAATGTCCGGAGCAAAAAGACAACAAGACTGGTCAACACAACAAACAGAACGGAAAACCCATATCCAAACAGACGGAAATTCGTGATCGCCTTGACATCTCCGCTTTCCAAAAATTTATGATCCTGATATCCCGCCCATAAGACCCAATCGCTTCGCGGATCCGGCACATTAAGACTGGCTGTGGTTGAAAATAAGAGATCAGGGTCCGCCTTCCCTTCGGCAATCCATTTTTGAGCGGCCATATGTTTGTCCATGCCGTTTGGCAGCACATGATAGTTGTAAAGCACATTCACGACCGCATAATCTTGCGCAGGCAATAAATCGCGCACCACGTTATCGCGCAAAACCGCCGTAACTGCGCCCTTAAGATGCCCGTCATCCCCGTAGAATGGTACAGAGAGAATCATCCCCATACGATCCGTATCCAGATGGGTTTTTTCAAAATCCCCGTTGTCACAGGTCAGAACACTTGGCGACCCAATCAATGGAATATCTATCTTCTGGATATGAGCCATATCTGGATACGTCCTTTTAAAATATCCCATCTGATCTTTTAAAACACGATATTCGAAAATTTCGACTTCTTTGGCTTTTTCTGCCTGGGCAATCGTTGTAATCTTCTCTTCGATGGCTCCCTCATCCGCTTTTTCGTGGGCTGCGACCGCGTCATCAAACATCAGAATCGGTGTTTGCAGGCTGCCTGTCACAGGATCTATCTGCTCTGGCTCCAGATCCGCCGGAACGACATACACTTCGGACACGGCGACATTACTACGTAAATTATTGTAAATCTGGATAATCGACTCTTTCGCATTCGCATCCAGATTGGCCCCGTAACGATCAATCGCTTTAATGCTGGGCAGAAAACTGATGGTGCGCAACCCTTGGTATATTTGACGGAAGGTGCCACTTACCTCATCCTTGTTTTTATCAAATTCCTCTTGCGAGACGCGTTGATAAGACAGCAGCGCGGCATGATAATCCCTTTCACTTTTCCACCCGATAAAGCAAGCGAATAAAATTCCAGTCAGCAAAATCGCTCCATAAGAGATACCGGCTTTTATAGAATGGCGATCACGTTGGCTCATGGAATATGTCCTTTTAGATTAGGGGGAAAATCGACAGAAACGCAGAGGGCTGATTATACTCAAAAACACTTGTAAAAAATAGGGTGGATTTTTTCTCCAAAAGCTTCATATTCCTATTATGACACAAGATATCATCATTACACCGACCGCTTATAACCGTATTGAAGAGATTCGCGAAGACAAAGAAAATGCGCAATTGCACTTGCGCATTTCTGTATCAGGGGGCGGATGCTCCGGCTTTAAGTATGAGTTAAGCTTTGATGACCAAATCGCCGCCACCGATCATGTGTTTGATGACTGTGTGGTGACCGACGATATATCCCTTCCCCTGTTGACCGGATCCACTGTGGATTATGCGATTAGCCTGATGGGATCCCAATTCAAAATCACCAACCCCAATGCCACATCCGGATGTGGGTGCGGCGAGTCGTTTTCACTATGAGCACCACAATCGCATCGTGGAATGTCAATTCGGTCAAAGCCCGTGCCGCACATGTCACAAAATTTCTGACCGAGACACAACCGGATATTCTGTTTTTACAAGAATTAAAGGGCGAGGTTTTCCCCGATCTGGACACCGGATACCATG
>CAZMZK010000056.1:0-8907 GCA_964570705.1 uncultured Micavibrio sp. | reverse complement strand
CCAGAACAGTCGGGATCATCAGGGCAAGACGGCGAAGGATGTAATGTAACATGCCTGCATTTGACCACATTTTCAACGAATGGGGAAGGGGGCACAAAAAAGGGAGAATGATCAGAAAACAGGAGAGGTGTTATTGCAACGTGACAGGGTCCAGATCGTTCTGAAGAGCCAAGGCCCATGCGGATTCTTGGGAATCGGTCAGGGTGAGGGCGGTGCCATCGGCCGCATGCAGGGCAAAGGCCTTTTTATTCATGACTTGCACCGGCTTTATATAGGCGACATGTCCGGTGCCCAGAGCCAAAAAATCCTGTTCGGAAATGGCACGCAGCAACATATCGTTACGATCGGGTTTATAATCGGATTTGGTGTCCATCGCGAACCTCTTTAACCTCTTTTAACGCAGTGTCTCACAGATCATACCACACACCTGTGCGGCAAACATAGAAAACAATTACGGAGCATCCACTTCGATCGCTTTTTGTGGCGTATTGCTTAATGTTACCGCTTTGGACGATGATGAAATCTGGATTTTGCGGGCCGTCGATTCGGGCATAATCCGCTTCATGTCGATATGCAGCAATCCGTTATCCAGTGTCGCGCCCATAATTTCGATCCCGTCCGCCAGAATAAAGGAGCGTTGGAATTGGCGCGCCGCAATGCCGCGGTGGATATACATCCGGCCATCATCGTCGGTTTGTTTGCCCCGAATGGTTAATTGGTTATGTTCGATTTCAACATCCAGATCATTCATGGAAAATCCGGCAACCGCCAAGGTGATGCGCAGGCCATCTTCGCCAATTTGTTCAATATTGTAAGGGGGATAGCCCTCATGAGCCGTTTTTTTAATCCGGTCTAAAGTGCGTTCGAATTGGTCAAATCCCAAAAACAGGGGTGAATCGAACAGGGAAATACGCTGTGTCGTCATAATATCAACTCCTCCGGTGAGCAAGTTTTCCAAATGTCTGTAGCCCGCTTGGCAGCACTACATAAATGATTATATAAGGACTGAAGTCCAAAAATCAAGCAGAGAGACGTATATCCGCGGGGCAGAATCATAAATGGTTAATGTGCAGAGGAGGAAGAAATAGATTGAAATGGTATGGAAGGTGCACTGTACCATGAGCAAGTAGTGCTTCCAATTAAAATAGGGTAGAGGAAGCAAAAACTCTTTGCGACCGCTGCGGGAACCATTTTTTTACCACGAAGTGCTCGAAACTCTCGAAGTTCACGAAGTTTTCTGTGTCCACACGATCGGTATTGATCGGTGTGCATCTGTGGTTCTTTAAAGTCATTGTCTGGATCCCCGCTTTTATCCCTTGGCGCAGGGACGACGGGTGGAGAGAAAAACTCCGCTGCTCCGTTCCTCCGTGTAAAAATTTTTGAAACGCGACGGATGCTTCGTGGTTCAGAAATTTACTTTTGTCATGTTCAATTCTTATCTGAAATGGCTATAAACGGGACACTTCGTCGCTGTTTCTTAAACTCAAACGCCTAAAAACTTACTTGAACCACTCTTATTGCAATTCCCTCCTCGGAATTAACGATTCATGATTGGGCCTTGGATAAGGATGTGTATTTTGTTGACATGGGTCGTGCTGTAGGTAAGGATGGTGAGACTAAAATTAAGTTAGTCTTTGAGAGAGGGGCTAGCCCAATTGTTACCGCCCATCCTGCCAAGGGAGAATCGATATGGTAATTGATAAATGCCCCGCATGTGGTTCAGGTCCTATTGTCCGTGCGAAAATTAAAAAATTAGATAAAAATATATTGATCTGCGAAGAGTGCGATTCGATTTGGTTTGATATTAAGGATGTTGGAGTTGTTGAAGAGGATGTTTTTCCTTCTTTTGCAAAAGAACATGGGCTGTTAGGTTTGTGGTCTGAGCTTGAGATTTTAGATTAGCTCTTGTGTCAAGGGCCGCCCAGAGCTGCACAAGCCCAAGGAGCGTAGGGTGCGGAAACGAGGACGGGGATCAGCCTTTACCCTTGACGCGAGAGAGAAAGAAATACCCTACAAGCAGGGATGCTGGGTGTCTTGAACCCCTGCCTCCCTACCAACCCAGCGAGGGTTGGGGCATGGGGCATAGCCCCATAAAAACACCCTGCGTATATCCGGTGATATGATGAAACAAAAGAAAATCAATTTGGCTCTGCAGGGCGGTGGCTCACACGGGGCTTTTACCTGGGGCGTTCTGGATTATTTGCTGGAAGATGGCCGTTTTGATTTCGAAGGGATTAGCGCGACTTCGGCCGGATCGATGAATGCGGTCGTGATGGCGGCAGGGTTCCTGAAGGGAAAAGAGGCGGGAGCGCGGGAATATTTAAGACAGTTTTGGCGAAAAGTGTCGGATGCCGGAGCGGTTTTCTGTCCAACGCAGGGAATGGTTCCTGCCAACCCGTTTGCCGATTTTATGCCCAGATGGATGACGCCCGAAAATCCGGCCATGCAGTTTATGAATATGATGGCACAAAATATTTCTCCGTATCAATTTAATCCGCTGAATATCAACCCTTTGCGTGACATTCTGGAGGAAATGATTGATTTTGAAGCCCTGCGGCGGAACAGGGATTTTAAATTGTTTATTACGGCGACCAATGTGCGGACGGGGGCATCGCGGATTTTTACAACTCACGAAATGACCCGCGATATGGTACTGGCCTCTGCGGCGTTGCCGAATGTGTTCCAGGCGGTCGAAATTGATGGCGATGCCTATTGGGACGGCGGATATGTCGGAAACCCCTCGTTGTGGCCGCTGTTTTATGAAACCGAAGGCCATGATTTGTTGATTGTACATGTGAATCCCATTCTGCACACAGGTGTCCCCAAAGACGCCCTAACGATTGAAGACAGAATGAACGAAATTACCTTTAATTCGGCGATGTTGAAAGAAATGCGGGCCATTGCCTTTGTGCAAAAATTGCTGCACAAGGATATGTTGAAAGAAGAGCATCGCTCCAAATACCGTGATGTCTTGATCCATGCGATCCGTGCCGAAGATGTTATGAGAGAATTTAGCGCAGTGACCAAATTCGATACCTCGTGGGGCACGTTAACCAAGTTGTTTGAGGCAGGGCGGACCAGTGCTGCGGAATGGGTGCAGCAAAACTTTGACAAAATTGGCAAAATGTCCAGTGTGGATCTGGAAGCCGATTATTTGAACGTAACAATCGATAAGAAGACGAAATTATCATGAGCAAAGAGTTATTTCTGGTCGATGGATCGGGCTTTATTTTCCGGGCGTATCATGCCTTGCCACCGTTGACCCGTCCGGATGGAACGCCCGTTGGGGCTGTCATGGGGTTTTGCAATATGTTGTCCAAATTGGTCAACACGCATCGGGATGCGCATATTGCCGTAATTTTTGATGCCGCCCGTAAAAATTTCCGCAATGACATTTATCCGGATTACAAAGCCCACCGCCCGCCTGCGCCCGAAGATCTGGTTCCCCAATTTCCTTTGATGCGCGAAGCGGCAGAAGCCTTTGGTCTGCCGATTATGGAGATGGAAGGGTTCGAGGCCGATGATATTATTGCGACCTATGCCCGTTTGGCCAAGGCCGAGGGCACGCAGGTCACGATTGTCTCGTCGGACAAGGATTTGATGCAGTTGGTGCGGGACGGGATCCAGTTGATGGATCCGATGAAGAATATCATGATCGGGCCAGACGAAGTTTTTGCCAAATTCGGGGTGACTCCGGACAAGGTCGTGGATGTACAAGCCTTGTGCGGTGATACATCGGACAATGTGCCGGGAGTAGCCGGTATTGGTGTCAAAACGGCGGCCGAACTGATTACCACTTATGGCAGTCTGGAAAATTTGCTGGATAATCTGGCGTCGATCAAACAACCAAAACGGCGGGAGACTTTGGAAACGCATGCCGAACTGGCCCGCATTTCCAAGAAATTGGTCACGTTATGCGATAATGTACCTGTGCCTGTTCCGGTGCAGCAATTGGTAACTGGATCACAGGAGAAATTGGCTGATTTTCTGCAGCATCAGGGATTTAAATCATTATTATCCCGCTTGAACCTAACGCCGTCTGCTGCTGTTGCTGCTGTGGCCCCTGCTGCGGCCGCTGCTGCGGCTCCCGCCCTGTCTCCTGACGTGGCTTCCGTTCCGGACGATATCCCTGTGACGTATGATCTGATGACCGATCCGGCGGCGTTGCGGATCTGGTTGGCGGATGCCTATGAGACGGGCGTTTTGGCGGTGGACACGGAAACCACGGGGTTAACGCCCGCGCGCGCGGATTTGGTCGGGATCTCTCTGGCGACCCGTGCCGGACGGGCGTGTTATATTCCGGTGGGGCATGGCGGGGCACGTGATTTGTTCGATGCGCCTGCGGCCGATAAACCTGCGCAGCCCCGTATTGCCGATATTGTGGCGGTCTTACGCGACATATGTGCCGATGATTCGGTGGTTAAGGTGGGACATAACCTGAAATATGATCTGCAAATGTTGCAGGCGGTCGGTCTGTCGTTTGCGGGGATTCATGACACGATGCTGATGTCCTATGTTCTGGACGGATCATCGCATGGGCATGGGTTGGATGAATTGGCGTTGCTTCAGTGTGGTCATCGCATGATATCCTATGACTCTGTCACGGGAACCGGAAAGGCGCGGATCTCGTTCGCCGCGGTTCCGCTCGACAAAGCCTGTGATTACGCAGCGGAAGACGCGGATTTTACGCTCCGTCTTTACCATATTTTGCATCCGCGTCTGGCGGCCGAATCTCTTTCGTTTGTGTATGAAACGCTCGAACGTCCCTTGATTCAGGTTATTGCCGATATGGAACAAAACGGTATTTGTGTGGATCCGGCCGTCTTGCGCCGCTTGTCCCATATTTTCGGAGAAAAGATTACGGCGTTGGAGGCTGATATCCATCGCGAAGCGGGGCACCCGTTCAATGTCGGGTCGCCCAAACAATTGGGGCAGGTGTTATTTGACGAAATGGGCTTGCAAGGAGGTTCCAAAACCAAAACGGGGGACTGGTCAACCTCGGCGGACATTCTGGAAGTTCTGGCAGAACAAGGGCATGAGTTTGTCCAGAAAATTCTGGATTGGCGGCATTTATCGAAACTGCGGTCCACTTATACCGAGAGTTTGCAAGAGGCGATCAACCCGAAAACCGGACGCGTACACACATCGTTTGCGATGGCGTTAACCAATACAGGGCGGCTGTCGTCTTCGGATCCGAATTTACAAAATATCCCGATCCGCAGCGAAGAAGGCCGGATGATCCGGACGGCATTTGTGGCTCCGGAAGGATCTGTTTTGGTCTCGGCCGATTATTCCCAGATCGAATTGCGGTTGGCGGCGGAGTTGGCGGGGATAAAGGCATTGCAGGATTCATTCCGGCATCGGGAAGATATTCACGCACGGACGGCTGCCGAAGTTATGGGTATTCCGTTATCCGAGGTGACGCCCGCCATTCGCCGCAGTGCCAAGGCGATTAATTTCGGCATTATTTATGGGATTAGCGGGTTTGGATTGTCCAGGCAATTGGGGTGTACGCCTTCCGAGGCCGGCGCGTACATCCGCAATTATATGGCCAAATTTCCGGAATTGGACGCCTATATGGCCCGTTTGAAAGATGCGGCACGGGCACAGGGTTACGTCACCACCTATTATGGTCGCAAATGTGTGATTTCCGGAATCCATGACAAAAACGGGGCTAAACGGCAATTTGCTGAACGGCAAGCGATCAATGCGCCGTTGCAAGGGACGGCCGCCGATATTGTCAAAATGGCGATGGTGGCTGTGGATCACCAGATTCGTACCGGACAGATTCGCGCGAAGCTCTTGCTTCAGGTGCATGATGAATTGGTTCTGGAGGTACAGGAATCGGATGCCCCTGCTGTGGCCGCTCAGGTCAAAGCCGTGATGGAAGGTGTGGCTCGTTTCTCGATCCCGCTCGAGGTGGAAGCCAAGTGGGCCAAGAACTGGTCGGATGCGCATTAAAACGCGCGTATTATGTGCGGAGGAGACAGAAAATTGGCAGTTTTAAAAAGAGATATCAGCAAGGATAAAGGAACCGTATGAAAGTCATTGGACTGACAGGCTCTATCGGAATGGGGAAATCGGCGGCAGCCAGCATGCTGCGCGTGATGAAAATTCCCGTGTTTGATTCCGATGCCTGCGTGCATGATCTTTTATCCGGTCGGGCTGTTCCTCTGATCCGTGAAGCCTTTCCACAGGCATGGGACGCACGCACCAAACGAATCGACCGACACAGGCTGGGCCAGATTGTCTTTCGCAATCCGAAAGACCGGCGCACACTGGAATCTCTCTTGCACCCGATGGTCTGGCAAGCCCAGAAAGATTTTATTGCGGCGGCACGGCGGGCGGGCAAACGGTTGGTGGTGTTGGATATTCCGCTGTTATTCGAAACCGGATCCGACCGGAAATGTGATCAGGTGATCTGTGTCACCGCGCCGCCCTTTCTGCAAAAAACGCGGGTCTTGCGCCGTCCGGATATGACGGAAGATAAATTCTATGCTATCTTGCGCGGCCAATTGGATGACCGATCCAAACGGAATTTATCTCACCACGTCATTCCAACGGGATTGGGGCGGCGGGTGACGTTCTACCATTTGAAAAAATTATTACGCAGTCTGCGCACGGGAAAAGAAATATGATACGCGAAATCGTTCTTGATACAGAAACAACCGGTATGGATCCGGCCGATGGGCACCGGATCATCGAAATCGGATGCGTGGAACTGATCAACCACTTGCCAACCGGAAAAACATGGCACCACTACATTAATCCAGAGCGTGAAGTCGATGCCGGAGCCGTTGCCGTCCACGGGATCAAAACCGAATTTTTGAAAGACAAAGCGACCTTTGGCGAATTGGTGGGAAATTTTCTGGACTTTATCAAAGACGCGACATTGGTCATTCATAACGCCGAATTCGACGTAAAATTCTTGAATGCCGAACTCAAAACATTTGGATTTCCTCCGATTAAACTGGCTGAAACAGTCGATACATTATTGGTTGCACGTAAAAAATATCCGGGATCTCCGGCCAATCTGGATGCCTTATGCCGCCGGTTTAACATTGACCTGTCGGGGCGGGAATTGCACGGCGCGTTACTGGATGCGCAATTACTGGCCTCGGTCTATCTGGAATTATTGGGGGGACGGCAACATGGTCTCGGGCTGGGGAGCGCAAGCAACCTGTCCGGAGGCAACGACACCCACAGCCAATCCAAAGACAGTCAAAAAGAGCGTCCTTTCCGTGAACCACGCCATTTTGCACCCTCTGCCGAGGAACTGGACGCCCATGCCGCCATGGTGGCCTCGCTCAAATCGCCGTTATGGACCTCTTCGTCCTAGGGTCATTTCTAAGGCGTAAAGGTTAAACATTATGTCCCGTCGGTCAGGCCCCATTGGGCGTAATAGAGAGGATCATCTTTCCATTTATCGGTGACGCGGACGAAAAGTTTCAAGTGGACTTTGCGGTCGAATATTTTCTCCAGTTCCAAGCGGGCCCGACTGCCGATCTCTTTCAATCGCGCTCCCCCCTTACCCAACACAATCGCTTTTTGTTGGTCTTTTTCAATGTGAATGACCTGTTGAATGCGCACATCGCCGTTATCGAATTCTTCCCATTGTTCGGTTTCCACCGTAATCGCGTAGGGGATTTCCTGATGCAATTGTTGGAAGACTTGTTCGCGGGTAATCTCGGCCGCCAATAACCGCATGGGCATATCGGTGATTTGATCTTCGTCATAGATCCACTCACTCTCTGGCAACATTTTCGCGAAATAGTCGAGCAGATCCGGAACGCCGTCCCCTGTCTGGGCCGAAATCATAAAGGTATCGCGGAACGGGCACAGCTCGTTCATCTCGGTGGCGAATTTCAACAGTTTTGGTTTGTCAATCGCATCGACTTTGTTCAGGACCAGAATAATGGGCAATTCTTTGGACAATTCGGCCAAGCGCATCAATGTTTTGCGGTCATTCTCGTTGATCGATTTTTTCTTGGTATCAAACATATAGGCAATAACATCGCCTTCGGAGGCTCCTGTCCACGCGGCAGACACCATCGCCCGATCCAGACGGGTCTGGGGCACAAACAACCCGGGGGTATCAATCAGGATGATTTGGGCCTGATGATGCAAGGCGATCCCCAACACGCGGTTACGTGTTGTTTGAACCTTGGACGAAACGATCGATACTTTGGTTCCGACCATCGCATTGACCAGGGTTGATTTTCCCGCATTGGGGGCTCCGATGATGGCCACCGACCCGCATATTTTTTGAACTGATGTCATTGTCATTCTTGCTGTAAGTTATTCGTGTATAATGTGTTTCTAACCCAAAGCCCGAGCCATGTCACGATGTAATCATCACGATGTCATCGCCCATGCAACGGGAGGAAACCCATGTGCGGTCAGGTAGGCGTTGGCTTTCTGAAAATGGCCGCATCCCAAAAACCCGCGATGGGCCGATAGGGGGGAGGGGTGCGGGGCTTCGAGCACCAAATGGCGAGTCCGGTCAATAAAGGCGCCTTTCTTTTGCGCATAGGATCCCCATAACAGAAAAACAAGGTGGCTGTGATGGTCATTCAAGGCGCGGATAATCGCGTCGGTAAAGGTTTCCCAGCCTTTGTTCTGGTGCGACCCCGCCAGAGAGGCTTCGACGGTCAGGGTGGCGTTTAACAACAGGACACCCTGTTTGGCCCATCCGGTCAAATCGCCGGATTTTGGCATGGGGGTTCTGAATTCTGCGGAAATTTCCTTGTAGATATTGATCAGGCTGGGCGGAGGTTTGACGCCATCTTTCACCGAAAATGACAGTCCGTGGGCTTGGCCTTCGCCGTGATAGGGGTCTTGGCCCAGAATCACCACTCGCACCTGATCAAACGGGGTGGTGTTCATGGCGTTGAATATATCATCCCC
>CAZMZK010000055.1:0-8930 GCA_964570705.1 uncultured Micavibrio sp. | reverse complement strand
AAGCCGAGATTCTGAAAACGGAATTTGATACATATATTTATGCAATCAACAACGCATAACCCCATATTGCCCAAAGGAAAAAATATAATATGAGCGTTTGGGATATTCTAACAACCTATTATCCGGCTTTTTTGACGGGGTTGGCAGTGACGTTGAGACTCTGCCTTATTATATGGGTGGCCGGATTGGTGTTGGGGTCGGCGTTGGCTTTGGCTGGCGTAAAATTTCCCCGATCGGTGGGAACCCCATCCCGCGGATTTTCCTTCTTTTTGGGGGGTGTCCCCTTAATCGTGTTTCTTTTTTGGTTGCATTATCCGGTGCAAGCCATGTTTGACGTTGTGATTGACCCGTTCTATACGGCGGCCTTTACGTTGAGCATTGTCAATATTTTTTCGGTCGCGGATATTGTGCGTGGAGCTTTGTCCGATTTTCCTAAACAATACCTGATTGCGGCCAAAGTCACGGGATTGACGCGCTCCCAGACAATTTTCAAGATCCAGTTGCCCCTGATTTTGCGGGAAGTGATGCCGCCGTTGCTGTTGTTGCAGGTGGCCATGCTCCATACGTCCTTGTTTGCCAGCCTGATCTCGGTCGAGGAAATTTTCCGCGTGGCCCAGCGTATTAATGCCCAGATTTATCGCCCTGTCGAGATTTATACCGCGCTGGGCGTGTTCTTCCTTGCGGTGTGTTTGCCAATCAATGGCTTTGCCCTGTGGTTGAAATCCCGCTTTGTCCGCAATTTATCGGAACAATAACCTTTCTGTATTCTAAAAAATCAGATCTTTCCGGCACTAAATCTTTTCATCATAGGCAACTCTATGGTAAGATTGGTGAGGTTGGTATCCGAGTGGTATTTTGTGGTGTGTAAGACTATGTCGTCATGGGCGAAGAATTTTCCGTATTTTTTAAATGTCCGACAGAATGTCCGACGGAGGACCTGTGCTCTTTTGGCACTCTCTGCCGCGGTTTTTTTCGGAGCAAGTCCGTCCGCCCAAGCAAGTGGAGCGTCCGTTTTCGAAATTCCTCCCTATAAAAGCACCGTGTATGACTGTACATCCGGGGGGTGTTGTACCCAACCCATGGATTCTCTGGTCCAGCAAATGTTCCGCGGGATGGGTCTTTATACGGGCCAACAGGACATGCAACAATACTATTACATGTCGACGCTGAAACCTTCTATGAAGGATGCCTATAAAAGCATGTCGGATGAATTGCGCAACGCGACCCTGTTTCCGATTGCAGTAATCGGCAGTTTCTTTGACGGGCAAACCTTTGAACAAACCCTGTTGTCCTTGCAGAAACAATCGGCAGAAACGCTGGAGACACAAACGATCAGTGACCAGATTTGCCGGTTTGGCACGTTAAGCCGGAGTTTGGCCAAAAGCGAAGATAAAGCCAGATTGGTACAATTAAGCCTTGCGGCCGCGATGATGAATCGCCAGACGTTGCACGAAAATATGAATGCCGCATTTGAGGAAGGAACTGGTCGTACCATGGGGCGCGGCGCCGATAAGGCAGGCCGGATTGCCTTGGTAAAAACCGTATTTTGTGATCCCAAAGATGCTGGTGGAGGGACAAAATCATGGTGCCAATCCACATCCGAGGCCGATCGGAACAGGGATATCGATACATTCCGGAGTTTCTATGCGCCACAAACACTGGATATCGATTTCTCGCAGGAACTGGAATTAAAAGAAACAGCAGATGAGCGAAATCTATTTGCTTTGGCCAGCAATTTGTTCGCCCATGATTTGCCTGCCAATCTTGTAAAATCGGATTTGGATGCATTGAATGGGGCAGACCCTCAGGCCGCCAAAGAGAAAATTGATCGCCTGATGGAATTCCGCTCCTTGGTGGCAAAGCGCAGTGTCGCCCAGAACAGTTTTGCGACACTGGCTGCAATGAAGGCTGCGGGATCAGGATCCTCCGCTCTTTATATGAAAGAAATTGTACGGGATCTTGGATTGGATGATGCCGCACAGGCGGCTGAAATCGGGGATCGCCCCAGCTATAACGCCCAAATGAATATGCTGACACGAACCCTGTACCAATCGCCATCTTTCTATGCCAATCTGATGGAATCGACGACCAATGTTGCCCGTCAACAATCGGCGATGGAAAGCATTGCCCTGATGCAGGATCGCGATATTTATGACAGTCTGCGCCGCTCGGAAATGTTGTTGTCAACCCTCCTCGAAACCTATATTGCGCAGTCACAAGATGCGTTAAAAGACAGAGGGACAAAGAAATAATGCACATTTTATCCCTGAAAAAAGGCCGGAACGGATCGATATTTATACGCATCATAGGGACAGTTATGCTGTCTCTGCTTTTCACTTGCTCCCCTGGATTTGCGGGATCGACCAGCAGCAGTACAACGCCCGGGATCGATGTTCTGGAATGTTCAACAAAAGCATATTGTTATTATAACTGTAGCAATTGTTGTACCGTTACCAGCGTACAAAATATTTCGAAAGATCAGTTTAATACATATCGTCAAAACTTTGTGATGGATTCGTTCTATACCAAAACTGTCGAGAAAAGTTATCAGAGTCAAACGGATGAAACCCGGAACGTGGATATGTACCGGCTGGCCAATATCGGAGCCTTTCTGGACGCGTCTATTTTTAATGATACTCTGCGTGCGTTGCAGGTATTATCGGCCAAGACCTTACAAACCTATACGACCTCCGAACAAATTTGTCGGTTTGGAACATTGGGGCGGTCCTTATCCGCTTCGGATGCGCGTGTCGATCATGACCGGATCGTTCTGGGGGCCATGGGATTGGCCCGTAACTTGGGCAAAAAGAATACCAGTGCTGCGGCCGGTCGCGGAAAAGACTTTGAATATCGCTTGTATACGTTCGTCGATCAATATTGTGATTTGAGCAGTCAAAGCGGAGCCATGAGCGATTTTTGCCAAGTCGCAACACCAGTGGGCGATGTCACCCGCAATCGTGATGTGGATTATACGCGTCTTCTGGATGCGGCTCCCACGATCAATGCCGATTTGACCAACACCAGCGTGTCTCAGGACGAGGCGCATCTCTCTATGTTGGCAAATTATTTATATGGTCACCGTTTGCCGGATAAGCGCATGGATAATTTGGCTGATGGCGGGAATGGTGGGATTTATGACGAATATCGTTCGGTCTTTGCACGCCGTGCGGCGGCCCAGAACACCTATAACACACTGGCCGCAATGAAAATGGCCGGAAGTGGGGCATCGGATACGTATATCCAGGCGATGTTGAAACAGATCGGCATGGATGATAACGCAATTGCAACCTATCTCAAGGCAAAAGGGGATAGTAAGTCGCCAGCCGTGGCCAGCAGCTATAATGCCCAGATGAATATGCTGACCAAGCAGATTTTCCAGGATCCTGCATTCTATGCCAATTTGATGGAATCCAAAACGAACGTGAAACGCACCTCGGCGGCCATTCAGGGGGTCGGGTTGATGCAAACGCGGGATATTTACCGGTCTATAGAGCGATCAGAAATGCTTTTGGCGATTATGGTGGAATTAGAAGCCAGAAAACTGGTGGAAGACAATCAGGGCGCAAAGAATAATTAGAGGATAAAGATATGAAAAAGAGTGGGGTCAGTATGGGAAAACAGTCACGGCAGTCTTTTTATGGGCGTCAGATCGCCGCTGGTGTGGCCGTGTTTCTTTTGGCAGGTTTCGGGTCTGTTCATACCGCGAAAGCAGGGGCCTGCTCGACATGTCAAACCTATCAAACAGCTTTGGAAAATGAATTTTCAACGCACCAGAACTGGATGACAGACGAGTGGTGGAAAAGCAATGTAGAGCCGGGTTTGAAAAGCTTTTCGGATGAGGTTCGCAACAGTATGATGCTCGAAATTGCGGCGTTTGGCAGCTTCTTTGATGCCCAGAACCAGATGGGGGCCCAGCGGGCCATTCAGGAAATGGCCGCCACAACTCTTAAGAATTACACGGCCAGCGACTCCATTTGTAAATTCGGAACCTTGTCACGCAGTCTGGCTCTGTCTGAATCCAAAGGAAAATTGAATCAACTGGTCCTCAGCGAAAGATCGCAAAGACGGCAATTGTTGCAACAAAACATGTCCTCTGCCGATGGGGATGGCTCGGATACCGTGGCGCGTTTGACCCAGTTTAAAAAGACGTTTTGTGATCCGGGTGATTTTGGCGGTGGGATGAAGGGTGTGTGTGATGGTGCGACCTCGGATGCCCGTCGGAACACCGACATTAACTTTACGCGCACCATTGATGCCAAACCCACTCTGAATGTCGATTTTTCCGATACCACCGCACCAACGGCGGATGAAGAAGATGTGATTGCTCTGGCCAATAACCTGTATGCCAACAAAGTATTTGAACGCATGAATGTAGGTAGCTTGAATAATGCTTCGACAACCGATCGCCAATCCACCTATCTGGATCAACGGTCGATTATTGCCAAACGCAGTGTGGCCGAAAACAGCTTTAACAATTTGGTCGGTAGCAAATCCCGCGGAGGTGCAGGATCACAAGCTTATTTTGTGCAGGTTTTGCAAAGTTTGGGATTGAGCGCGGATGATGCAAAAAAATATGTGGGAGATGCTCCGAGTTACGATGCCCAGATGGAGATCTTGACGAAGAAACTGTATCAGGATCCTGCGTTCTACGCGAGTTTGATGGAATCGCCCGCCAACGTGAGCCGTCAATACGCAGCGTTGCAGTCGTTTGGTCTGATGCAAAAACGCGATATTTTTGAAACGGTGTCGCGCTCGGAAATGTTGTTGTCGTTGTTGCTCGAAATGGAAATTGCCAAGTATCAGGACAATATCCAGAACCGCCAAAATTAAGAAATAGGGTGTATCCGGAATGACATTGGAACCCATGGTAACACGATCTAATATAAAAACCCACAGCCTGCTGTACCGGTTGCGGCAAGGGCTGTCCTTGCAGATGTCCTTACCACTTGCCCTGATATGTGTTGCGGCTCCGGCTATGGCCGCAGATCGCGCCACCATTCCGGATGACCAGAAAGCCTCCATTACCATTTCCGGAAACGGTGTTGCCCCGAACGCATCCATCGCCCTTTCGACGGGGCCTGCGCAGAAATTGGTGACGGTAGCGGATGCGACCGGAAATTTTGCGTTCTCCAATCTGGGATATTACTCGTTTTCCAATCTGAATTTTTCACTGGATATCCCCCCATCATCCACGGGGATCGTCAAAAATGCCCCGACCAATCATCTGGCGTTCTACTTTTCTCCGACAGGAGCGGTAGCCACGATTAAGGGGTATATCGGGAAATCGGGCACGATTGCTTTTCATATGAAAGATGCGAGCGATTCCGCGGTACGTGTGGCCGGACAGGAAGGATATGTTGAATTATTTGCGTCCCCCAGCACAAGTCTGGCATCGGGTCAATCGATGCTGGCTGCCAGTATTATCAATGTTGGGGAAGTATGCTGCCCGCGCTTGATTGTTCCATCACCGCCGATCAATCTCATGATCTCCAGTGTTCCGGTTATGGCTCAAAATATGCCCCCTGCTGCACCACAAACGAAGCCATTGTCCCGTCCGGCGGCACCGTATATAGCACCGAAATTAGTTCCTCAATCACCTACGGTGACCCCCGAAACGCCTGCGGATAAATCTTTGCCGCCTCAGGACGCACCGGTCAGGAAAAAAGCTCCTTATATTGTTCAAGGGAAGATAAAAACAGACACAACAATCTTTAACACGGATGATCGTGGGTTTGCGATGTCCTCGAAACCCGGTTTCCCATCCAGTAGTTATGATAAGACCTATGTGGGTGGCGAGAAAAAAAGTGCCGATGAAATGCGCAACACCAGCCAATTCTATCTGGGCTCCTTGGGGGTGTTTCTGGATGCGCGCACGTTTCTGGATACGCTTCGCTCGTTGCAAATATCCGCGGTCGAGACTTTGAAGAATTATACGGCCAGCGACTCGTTGTGCCGCTTTGGAACACTCAGCCAGTCTCTGGCGGCCAGCTCGGATGTGGTGCAGGTCAATAAACTGGCGTTCAGCAAAATCATGGCCAACCGGAACAATCAGGTTGAGGGCACGTTACATGCCGATGATACATTGTCAGCGAATGCTATCTCGAATGACTTTATCCAGAAATATTGCGATGCCTCCGATGGATTTCTGGAGGCGTATTGCAAACCTGCCACAACAACCCCCGACACGATATACAACCGCGATGTCGATTTCACCCGGGTATTTGATGTTCCTTTGACTCTGGATGCTGACTTTTCCGACAAGAATTCCACAAACGATAAACAGGCCGTGATTGCTCTTTTCCGCAATTTGTCTTTGGCGGCACCCTATCCTACCAGCAACGATAACCGTTTTGACCCTGGGGCCAATCCCGAGGCCTTGAAAATGGCGCGGGCCATCAATGCTGCGCGGAGTGTCTCGGGCAATAGTTTTGCGGCGTTGGTTGCTGAAAAAGCCAAGGCCAGCAAAGCGTCCGCGTCCAATATGCAGACTGTTCTGGTGCAGTTGGGATTATCCAGCAAGGATGCTGCGGCCTTGATTGGCAGTAACCCCAGTTATTTTGCCCAGATGGAAGTCATGACCAAGAAATTGTTTCAGGATCCGGCCTTTTATTCCAATCTCTATGAAAGCGAAGCCAACGTAGACCGTCAGCGCGTTGCCATGAAAGCAATTGAATTGCAGCAAGAGCGTGATTTGCTGGAAAGTTTGCGTCGTCGTGAAATGTTGTTGTCCGTCCTGCTCAACACCAAGCTGGAGCGTAGCAGCGCTTGGGCCAGCCAAGGGTCTGTTGTCGGGAAGAATTAAGCTGCGAGTTCGTCGGTAATCGGGCCGGAGGCGCGTCCGTGGATAAATTGGTCCACGTACGGATTTCCGGAATGATCCAGATCGTCGATCGGGCCTGTCCAGATGATTTTGCCCTGATGGATCATGGCGACATGATCGGCAATTTTGCGGGCTGACGCCATATCATGGGTGATGGTCATGGCGGTTGCCCCTAATTCCTTCACACATTTGACAATCAGGTCGTTGATGACGTCGGCCATAATGGGATCCAGTCCCGTGGTCGGTTCGTCAAAGAAAATAATCTCCGGTTTTGTCGCAATGGCACGGGCCAACGACACCCGTTTTTGCATCCCGCCTGATAATTCGGCAGGATAGAGATTGGCAACGGTTTTGTTCAAGCCAACGGCCTCAAGCTTTTCCAGAGCAATGGCTTTGGCGTCTGCCTTGTCCATATGTTTGCCGTGAATCAGTCCAAACGCGATATTGTGCCAGACAGGGAGGGAGTCAAACAACGCTCCGCCCTGAAACAACATTCCGAATTTGGTCATCAATGCATCACGGTCACGCTCAGAGATACCAACGCTTTCCTGCCCATCGATCAGGATAGACCCGCTATCCGGTTTCAAAAGGCCCAGAACGCATTTCAAGGCCACGGATTTTCCGGTGCCTGATCCCCCGATGATAACCATGGATGATCCTTCGGGAACAACCAGATCCACACCTTGCAGAACCTTTTTGGGGCCAAACGATTTGGTCACATTGTTCAGGACAATTTTGGATTTGGCCGCAAGCGGAGAGGAGGGGTTCGAAGTCATCACGAGAAAAAGACCTGTGTCAGGAGGTAGTTGAAAATCAAAATCAGGATCGAGGCCGTCACAACGGCATTGGTGGTGGCGGAACCAACCCCCTGTGCGCCGCGGCCGGAATTATACCCGTGATAACATCCCATCAGGGTCACCACAAAGCCGAATGCCGCAGCCTTGGTCAGGCCAGAGATGACGTCCATTTTCTCCAGAACATCCCATGTCTGGTGCAGATAATTCTCCGCGCTAAATCCCAAAATATGCGTACTGACGATATATCCGCCATATACCCCGATAATATCTCCCACCAATACCAGAATCGGCAGGGTAATGGTTCCGGCCAGAACGCGCGGGGCAACCAGATATTTAAAAGGATTGACGGACAGGGTGGTCAGGGCGTCAATTTGTTCAGTGACGCGCATGGTTCCGATTTCGGCGGCGATCGACGCGCCCACACGGCCTGCGACCATTAATCCGGCCAGAACAGGGGCCAATTCACGGGTGATGGATAATACCACGACCGAGGCAATGGCGCTTTCGGCATTAAAGCGCGAAAATCCGGTGTAGCTTTGTAACGCCAGAACCATTCCGGTAAACAAAGCCGTCATCCCGACCACGGGCAAGGAATAATACCCGATATCCATAAATTGGCGCAGAATATGGCGGAAGAATACCGGAGGGGTCACGCAATGACGCAGGGTTTCTCCGGCAAAGAAAGATAAACGCCCCAAGGCGCCAAGGGTGCTCAGGATACTTGCGCCAATTGCTTGACACAAACGTTGCAAATGCGGGGCAAATTCCGAAAATTTTCTAACAGCTTCGTTCATGATGGTTTGTTTTACAATGAATTGTTGGTGGCGCAAAGAGGTTTCTTTTTGCCGATCAGGGCAGGGATCCGGAAAAATTTGCAACGCCCCCTGCATAAAGGCTTGGTGTTCCCTATATAATGACTATAATAGTCCGGAATTCATTATCTCAGGGTGTGTCTGTATGTCCAAATTTTCCCGCATCAATCCGTCATCAGCCCCGATTATGGCCTCCAGCATTGCTTTGGGATTTATTGCCATTTGCCTGTTGGTCTTTGTCCTTCACGAGGGCCGTGCCATTCTGATCCCGTTCGTGATTGCCGTATTTGTATGGTATCTGATCAACGCCATTGCCCGAGGCATTAGCCTGATCCCCATGATCGGGCCGATGATTCCCCGTTTTGGACGCTTTGCGATGGCTATATTTGCGCTGTGCGCGCTTCTGACCGGTATTGGTGTCCTGATCAGCCGGAACATTGCCGATGTGATGCAAGCCGCCCCGCATTATCAGGAAAATTTCCAGCCGATTATCCAGAAAGT
>CAZMZK010000054.1:0-8941 GCA_964570705.1 uncultured Micavibrio sp. | reverse complement strand
ATGTGGCTGAAGTATTTACCGGATCTCCAGGGGTTTTTGCGTCCTTGGAAGAAACCATTAAAGGCTTCCGCATGATTTGTGACGGGGAACTGGATCATATTCCAGAAGCAGCTTTCTATATGGTCGGTAATATCGACCAAGTGCTCGAAAAAGCCAAAAAAATGGCGGAGGCGGCGTAGCTCTCTCTAATCCCTCTCCCCTTGCGGGAGAGGGTAGGGTGAGGGGGTAAGGTTTTTTTAACTACAGAGACCGCAGAGATAGACAGAGATTTTATAATGAAAAAAAAATCATTTCTATTATTTCTTTTTCTATCTTTGGCTATAAGTGGCTTTTTATTTTTTAATGATGCAGCACGAATAAAAATACGCTATGGATTAAATTGCAATATAGTTGATACCTGTTCTGGCAATTCCATGGAAACACAAATGTATTATGTTGATTGTAATGCGGTGGATGGTGGGACTGCTTACTATCTGGATAATAAATATAACGTCATTGGCGCAAGTGGTGGTTTTTGTACGACGAAATGCTCTGGAGAACCAGAGTGGAAAGTTTGTAAAAGTGTAATTATTGATTAAAATTTAGTTTTGGATAAAAAATGGACGCACAAAACACATTCAACTTCGAACTTGTCTCCCCCGAACAGAAATTGATTTCGGAAGAGGCGTATCACGTGACGATCCCCGGAGAAGAGGGGGACGTTGGTGTCCGTGCAGGGCATATGGCTTTGGTGATGTCGGTTCGTCCCGGTGTTGTCGAAGTGATCCGCAGTGAAGGCGGCGCAAAAGAGAAAATCTTTATCGCGGGGGGCTTTGCAGATGTCTCGCAAACCAATTGCACCGTTCTGGCAGAGGAAGCCGTTCCTGTGGCCAATCTGAACGGGGACAAGCTTGCGGTGGAAATGCAATCCTTGACCGAACGTCTGGCCGTCGCCGATTCGGAAGGCGACAAAGTCCTTCTGCAAAAGAAAATCCGTATTGTGTCGGCCATGTTAGATTCTTGTAAATCCTCCGCCTGATTCTGTGATCCGCGCCCCTTGTGGGAGAGGGCGCGAAGAGTAAGCAAAGGTCGCAAAATTTTTTTATTCCGTCATTCCGGCGAAAGCTGGGATCCAGAAAGAAAGAGTTTAACACGGAGCAACGGAGGCGCGGAGAAGGTATCATTTCCTCCGTTACTCCGCTCCTCCGTGTAAAAGAAAATAAGATTTTCATCCCAGAGATAAACAGAGTTTTTTATCGCCTTCTTTCCACGGGGGAGCGAAATAAATCTTGATCTTTACGAGGGGATGAGAGTAGCTTGGATGCACGCATTTTTATGTGACAAATTTTATGTGGTGATCCTATGGTGTCTCTCTGCTGGCGTTGGCGTCGTTCTTTCTTAAATCAATAATGGCTGTGTCCGGATGGACAGGCTAACCTCCACGCTTATAAAACCAGAGACATATTATGATTAGAGATTTCATCGAGTCCTCCATCGACTTAAGCAAACCTTTTGCCATCCTTGAAAAAGCCGGACGTGTGACCTGTTATCAGGGGGATGTCCATCCGTTAAACTGTCTGGAAGATATTCACACGCTATCCGTCCGGACGGGGCGGGATGTTGTATTTGCTGTCCCTTATCGCGCCATTCGGGAGCGCGGATTTGAAGCCATCGGCGACGAACCCATTCTGGCGATAGCCGTCCAGCACACTCTGTCCATGGACAAAGCCGAATTTATTGCCCGTATCGATGACGTGCCTGTGGTGTTAGAGGGCGATATTACCCCCTCGATCCCGGATGCCGACTATGTGGCTTTGGTGCGGGAATTCCAACGGGTCGAAATTGCAGGCGGAAATGCGTCGCAGACGACATTGTCCCGCCGGTTTTCCGGACGGGTTGTCGGGTTGGATCATCGCGTATTGCTGTCGATTTACCGGAAATTATTGCTCTCGCGTGGGCAATATATGACCATTTTGTTTGCCAATCTGCACCCGACCGATCCGGCGCAGAGCCAGTATTTGATCGGCGCAACGCCGGAACGGCATATCGAGGTATCGGGCAATGAAACCATCATGATCCCGATTGCAGGCACGTTGCGCAAAGAAGATCGGGAAACTTTCCCCGCGCGTCTCGAGCCCTTCCTGAAAGATCCAAAAGAGATCAACGAATTGTATCAGGTTGTGGATGAGGAAATGAAAATTATGGGGGTGGTGGCCCCCGAGGGCGGTGAAATTTTCGGGCCGTATCTGCGGGAAATTGGGGCGGTGGTGCATACTGAATATGAATTGGTGGGCAAACGGTGCATGAATTCGATCGAGGCTTTGCGCCGCGCTATGCATGCGCCGACAGTGGTTGGCTCGCCGATGCAGAGTGCCGCCCGTATTATTGCCAAATATGAAGGAACCTCGCGCCGTTATTATGCGGGGGAAGTCGGACTTTACAAAGCTCCGCGCCGTCCGGATATGTATGGCGATGTTGATACGGCGATTCTGATCCGGACAGCCGAAATGTTCGGGGATGGATCTTTCCACATTCAGGCCGGAGGTGGATTGGTGCGCGATTCGGTGCCGGAAGATGAAGCCAAAGAATCGCGGGCCAAGGCGATGGGGATGATGGGCGTGATGACGGGATCGATGATCACGCGTGAGGAATATCTGACCGAAGATTTGCGGCAAAAATATGCCGGAGTTCTGGCCGAACGCAACGCGCGGTTATCGGCATTCTGGATGCAACGACAGAATCCGTATCAGCAGTCCGAGCATAATCTGGACGGATTCCGTGTCACTATTATCAATAACGAAGATGATTTCGCTTATATGATCGGCCATATGATTCGTTTGTCGGGGGCGACGGTGCACGTGGTGGATACGTTTGCCTATGATGCCGACACGGATGCCAGCGATATTCTGGTGATTGGTCCGGGGCCGGGGGATCCAACCGACATGACGCATCCGCGCATGCAGCGGATTCAGCAGATTATCCAGACGGTCAAGGCCCGGAACAAACCCATTCTGGGAATTTGTCTGGGGCATCAATCTCTGGCGGTCAGCGAAGGGTTGGAGGTTGCGCGTCAGGATCAATCGAGTCAGGGGCTCCAGCGCGAGGTCAAAGTGTTCGGGCGGCTGCGGCGGTTGGGATTTTACAATTCCTTTTCGCCGGTGTTTTCTGAAAAGGCGCGGGAACGGGTCGATTTGCGCATGGATCTGGACGAACATAACCGGATTGTTGCGATGCGGGGGGATCGGTTTATCGGGTTCCAATTTCATCCGGAGTCTGTTATGTCCGAAGATGGCAATGATGTGATGTATCGTGCTTTAATGATCTTGCGGCAATTATCGTCGCTGGCCACGTAATTTTTTGTGAGGGAATGTAACCATGACAGATGTCTCTGAAAAAAATCTGCAAAGTGAAAAAGAAACGGTCGCATTGAATTCGATTTATGCGAGTGGAGCCATGACCGTTGCCAAGTTTACGGTCGGGCTTATGACCGGAAGTCTGGGCTTGTTGTCCGAAGGGCTTCACAGTTTGCTCGATCTCGGGGCAACCGCCATGACCTATATGGCGGTGCGGGTCAGTGACAAACCTGCGGATGATAAACATCATTACGGGCACGGAAAAATCGAAAGTGTGACGGCACTGGCCGAGACAGGGCTGTTATTTATCACCAGTATCTGGATTGTGTACGAAGCCGTCAAACGGCTGGTCGCAAATGACCATTCCGTTGAATTCACGTGGTGGGGCGTGGTGGTGATTGGTGGATCGATTGTGATTGACTTTTTCCGGGCGCGGGCGTTATCGCGTGTTGCAAAGGCAACAAATAGTCAGGCGTTGGAAGCCGATGCACTGCATTTCCAGTCGGATATTTTAAGTTCCTCGGTTGTGTTATTGGGATTGATATTTGTGGCGATCGGCTGGCCACAGGGAGACTCGATTGCCTCGCTTGGTGTGGCTATCTTTGTGTGCAAAGCCGGATGGGACTTGGGACGTCGAACGATTGATACGTTGATTGATGCCGCTCCGGAAGGGGTGGCGGACACGGTAACGCGTGTGGCGACGGGCATCCCTTCGATTATTGCGGTGAATCGCGTGCGGGCACGGCCTGCGGGAAGTGTGATGTTTGTTGAGGTAGATATCGCGATCAGTCGCGGTCTGTCCCTTGATCACGTTCATGCGATCAAAAATCAATTCGCAACACGGATTATCGAAGAGATTCCCGAAGCAGAACTGTCCATGACCACAACGGCCATTGCGTTGGATAATGAAACCATTCACCAACGTGTGGGCATTATTGCGGCCAATATGCATTTGCCGATCCATCATGTGACGGTGCATCAGGTGGACGGAAAAATCTCGATCAGTCTGGATATGGAAGTCGACGGAGAAAAATCTCTGGGCGAAGCGCATGATCTGGCGACCGCATTGGAAGAGGCGATTTGCAACGAAATCGGGCACGATACCGAAGTAGAAACCCATATTGAGCCCCTGCAAATCGAAGAATTGGCCGGAGCCGATGTTGCCCCCGCAACGTTACACGAGATCATTCACACGATCGAAGGGTTGGCAAAGGATTTTCCGGCGTTAACCAATATTCATGATGTACGTGTGCGCCAGACGCGGGCGGGAATGATTATGATTTTCCACAGCTGGGTCGATCCGGTTCTGAGTGTGGCGGCGGTACATGAGACCATTGATGCCTTGGAACGTCGTATCCGTGAGCAGTATCCAGAGACCCATCGGGTGATTGGTCACGCGGAACCCGAAAGCACCGTGTCTCCGCTTACTAACCCCTAGGGCCTTTGCGTGGGGCGTTGGCGTGTGAGTGCTATAAAGCCAAGGCACAGAACGCCCAGCCCCAGACAGAAAACAACATTGTAATTGGCCATGGACAAACCGAACAGGCTCCATGGAATTTCATCACACCGGACAACATCGGTGTTCTGAATCCGCTTTAACAAATCCTCGATCGAACCTGACATATCCGGTGTAGAGCACCCACTCAACCCTGCCCACCATTTGCGCTCGACCCCTGAGTGATAGGCTGCGATACCTGAATTAACCAGAAACGCCATCCCCGCCAACGACACTAGCGGGCGCCCAAGATTTTGGCGCCACACAGCCAGTCCCCCGAGAAGAATATTGATGGCAAACGGAACACGTTGCATCAAACACAAATCACACGGACGAAGGCCAAATCCGTACTGTGCGGTAAACGCCGCAATCAACGAGAATGCCGATGATAGGGCGATAAATGCCGCAACATAAGGGAGAGGAATATCAGCGATTTGGCTGTTTTTGAGGAGGGAGGGGGAATGCGATAACATTTTTGACACAACCTTTGTAAAAAAGACTTGATTCTACTGTGATAATCTGTATGTTCTTGACGACTAAGGCAAGTCCTTAATCGCTAGACGGTGTGCCCCTGTGGCGAAATTGGTAGACGCGCTTGACTCAAAATCAAGTGGGGAAACTCGTGTTGGTTCGAGTCCGACCAGGGGCACCATCTTCCTCCCGAAAATTCATTTCCTTCCCCAAAACACCGAAGACCAATGTCCCCCAAATGTCTCCGAAATATCCTTTTCTGGAGTTATTTTTTCTCTTTTGGGGGGTTTTCGGTGCGGCCTGTGCCAAGGCCGATGTCTTTGGCCAGTTTGCTGCGTGTTTTGGCGTAGTTCGGCGCCACCATCGGATAATCTGCCGGAAGCCCCCAACGATCACGGTATTGATCGGGTGTCATCCCATAGGCTGTTTTTAAATGGCGTTTCAACATTTTTAGCTTTTTGCCATCCTCCAGACAGACCAGATAATCTCCCATCACCGATCTGCGAATAGCGACCGCGGGTTGTGGACGTTCCGTGTTTGGAGCTGGAGTTTGGGCCTCTGTCCCCAATCCGGCCAGAGTTTTATACACACGCTCGATAATAGTCGGAATTTCTATCGTGGGGACAGAGTTGTTTCCCAAATGCGCCGCGACAATTTCTGTGGTCAGGCCAAGTAAATCGGTATGTTTGGCGTTTTCAGACATGGTGGTATAACTTTCGTTGATCGTAAATCTTTCGTCATTAAGGCCGCAAGCCGGATCAAAAATCAACGATTATTTGAGTGCCAGAGTTTTACTTGAGTTTTGCTTGAGTTTTATAGGTTCCTGTACGATAATCCGCCCTGATAAACCTTATCCCTTGCGAGAGTGCCATTATGACAGCCAAGCCGAATTCCGAAGCCTTTGAACGTGACTTAATTATCAGTGACAGCGGCTTTCGCGAATATGACGTGCGCTGGCTGTATCCCGACCAGATTAATTTGCGCGGTGTGATGGCGTTGGGGCAAGCTTTGGGGACATTTATGCACGAGTCGGGGATTACCCCGCCGAACATCGTGGTCGGGCATGATTATCGATCTTACAGTGCCACCATCAAACATGCCTTGATGTTGGGGCTCGTTACGGCCGGATGTCACGTAAAGGATATTGGTCTGGCTTTATCGCCGGTAGCCTATTTCGCGCAGTTCGAGCTGGATTGTCCGGCGGTGGCCATGGTAACGGCCAGCCACAATGAAAACGGATGGACAGGGGTCAAGATGGGCACGCACCGCCCGCTGACATTCGGGCCAACCGAGATCACCCGATTAAAAGAGATTATCCGCACACAGGCGTTTTATACAGCCGCAGGAACATACGACTATCACGATAGTATCAAATCCCGCTATATCGCCGACCTGACAAAAGATGGAAA
Organism: uncultured Micavibrio sp.; assembly: GCA_964570705.1. Classification (GTDB taxonomy): domain Bacteria; phylum Pseudomonadota; class Alphaproteobacteria; order Micavibrionales; family Micavibrionaceae; genus UBA1573. Next base: position 2,234 of record CAZMZK010000054.1, on the reverse strand, counting down.
AATTGCCCGTAAATTAAAAGTGGTGGCTGCATGCGGCAATGGGACAGCGGGAGCCTATGCCCCCCATGTGTTGCGCGCCATAGGGTGTGAGGTGATCGAGATGGATTGCGCCCTTGATTATACGTTCCCGCATTACAATCCCAATCCGGAAGATCTGGAAATGCTTCATGCCTTAAGTGCGAAGGTCAAGGAAACCGGCGCAGATCTGGGTTTCGGGTTTGATGGCGATGGCGACCGCTGTGGTGTGGTGGACAACACAGGCGAAGAGATTTTTGCCGATAAAATGGGGGTTATTCTGGCGCGGGATTTGTCGGCCGTGTATCCAGAAGCCAGCTTTGTGGCCGATGTGAAATCGACCGGGATTTACGCCATGGATCCGGTTTTGACCGCCAATGGAGCCACCACAGATTATTGGAAGACAGGACATTCCTATATGAAACGCCGTGTCCATGAGATCGGGGCGTTGGTCGGGTTTGAAAAAAGCGGGCATTATTTCTTTAATGCCCCCATCGGGCGCGGATATGATGATGGTGTGATGACGGCTGTGGCGATTGCGCGTTTGATGGATCGTAACCCGTCACACTCTTTGTCCCAATTGAAAGACGCGTTGCCCAAAACATGGGGGTCGCCAACCATGGCTCCTTTCTGTCCGGATGAATGCAAATACCGCATTGTGGAGGATGTGACGCGCCAGTTCCTTGCGCATAAAGATAACGGTACGGTGTTTGCGGGACAAAAAATTACCCATGTGGTGACGGTCAATGGCGTTCGCTTTACCTTTGAAGATGCCAGTTGGGGATTGATCCGCGCATCGTCGAACAAACCATCCTTGGTGGTGGTGGTGGAAAGCCCCGTGTCCGAGGCCCGGATGGTGGAGGTGTTCGGGATTATCAACGCAACACTGGCCACATTCTCCGAGGTCGGGGCCTATGACCAGACATTAAAATTATCGGCATAGACCTCTATGTCTGAAACATTAAAACGCGTTCTGATTATTTTGTCGGCATCCATGTTGTACGGAGTATATCCCCCTTCGGCGCGTGGAGCCTACGCCGATGGAGCGAACAGTGTTTTCATTATTTTACTGACAACCTTAATTCGTGGCGTGTCTATGGCGGGCTTATGCTTGATAACCAAACACGCATTGTTCGCCAACAAACAGGACACAGCGATTGCGTTAAGAAGTGGGTTTATTCAGGCCCTTTCGATTGTCGGAATTTTATGGTCTTTGGTCTATTTGCCTGGACCTGTGACGGTTATTTTGCTGTTTACCAGCACGTTAATGTTGTTGTTTTTTATGTGGCTCAAAGGCGAGGTAGAGGTCAATACGTGGTTGTTTGTTACAACGGCGGCATGTCTGGCGGGACTCACCTTTGTGGTTGATCTGTGGCATACCAAAACGTCGAATGAGTTTATTGGCTATGCCTTGGTCATGTTGGGGGCAGGGGCCACAGCATCACGCCTTTATATTTTTGGGAAGCTCACCAAAAGCAAGCCACCGATGGTGGTGGGGGCCGAGACGTTTTTATGCGCTTTTCTGTTTTTATTGTTTTTACCCATTTATCAAGCCCCCATTCTTCCGCACAGCATGGCCGGATGGGGATGGGCCATACTTTGTGCCGGAACGCTGAGTCTTGGCAGTGTGGCCATGTTTTTTGGGATAGCCAAAGTCGGGCCTTTTTATTTCAGCCTGTATAACAAAATGGAACCTGTTTTCGCGGCGATATTTTCGGCCTTGTTGATTGGTGAAATTCTAAAAACAGAGCAATATGTTGGAATGGCAATTGTGATCGCCAGTCTGGTGAGCTATCAGGTGTGGGACCATCGGCGAAAAGAAAGCCATTAATGCGGCGATGTCTTTGACTTTTCTGGACTATATTTGCGCTCGATCAAGGCCAGAACAGCACGGAGGCCAGTGTCGGCTCCACCTTTTGGACGGCCAGGTTTACCTGTGGATTCCCATGCGTAATGATCCAGATGGATCCAGTCAATCCCGTCGCCAACAAAGCTCTGCAGGAATAGGGCGGCTGTGATCGATCCGGCGGGGTTGTTCCCGCTGTTACTTAAATCGGCATTGGGCGAGAGAATATCGCTGCGATAATTCTCCCACAATGGCATGTGCCACAGAGGATCATTCACCTCCATCGACAGGGTTTTCAGCGTGTGCGCCAGATCATCACCCTTGATTATACGTTCCCGCATTACAATCCCAATCCGGAAGATCTGGAAATGCT
>CAZMZK010000053.1:0-9070 GCA_964570705.1 uncultured Micavibrio sp. | reverse complement strand
TTTTGCCTCCATTAATTCAGTATAGCATATTCCTGAAGACTCTGGGACTAAACAGATAAGTTTAATGTTTTTTCTGATTTTCTGGGAGGATTAACGTCTGTTTTTAAGGAGGGATCTAATGTGGCTCTTTTGGATCATGGACAAATCACAGAAGAGGGGAAGCTTTATTGCGCAGAAAATCGTATCTCTGCTGATGCTGACGCACTGTTGGCCCATGCTCTATCGAATAGAGCCATACCTAACGTACGGGCTCCAGACATCATTCCGTGACGAGTGTTTGTGGGGCCTCTGTTGATCAGGAACCCTATTCCGTCAAGCTCTTGGCACTGTTAACGGACTGAAGGGGGGCATGTCAAAATGCAGAGACATAGGTCCGGTGGATAGGGCATCCCTGAAAGCAAGAAATTCTTTGCCTTTTGGGGGTGTTCTGCATTAAAACGGACAAACCATGAAGCAAAAACACCCCACGTCCTCGTCCTCAACTCCGGCCCCACATTTCCGGAATTCGAAAATTGACGATCCCGCCGATTTGCGCGGCTTGTCACCCGACCAGTTAAAACGGGTGGCCGATGAATTGCGCACTGACTTGATCGAAGCTGTGTCGAAAACAGGCGGACATTTAGGGGCAAGTCTGGGTGTTGTGGAGTTAACGGTTGCCCTCCATGCCGTATTTGACACACCCTCTGACCGCGTGATTTGGGATGTGGGGCATCAGGCCTATCCCCACAAAATGCTGACCGGCCGACGCGAGCAGATTGCAACGATTCGCCAGGGTGGCGGATTATCCGGTTTCACCAAACGATCCGAAAGTGACTACGATCCCTTTGGCGCGGGGCACAGCTCCACCTCGATCTCTGCCGGATTGGGCATGGCCGTCGGGCGTGATTTGCAGAACAAAAACAACCATGTCATTGCCGTCATCGGCGATGGATCGATTTCCGCCGGTATGGCGTATGAAGCCATGAATAACGCAGGGGCCTTGGGCAGCAAGTTGATTGTGATCCTGAACGACAACGACATGTCGATCGCCCCCCCTGTCGGCGCGATGAGCAAATATCTCTCGCGGTTGGTCTCGTCCAAACCTTATCTCGGCGCCCGCGAATTTGCCAAAAGCCTGTCGGAACATTTGCCTGCCCCTCTGCGCGAAGCCGCGAAACGCGCAGAAGAAGCCGCCCGTTCGGCCTTGGGCGGCGGCACGTTGTTCGAAGAATTGGGATTTTATTATGTCGGCCCTGTGGACGGGCATAATCTGGATGAATTGTTACCAATCCTTAAAAATCTGCGCGAGGCCGATCACGGAAAGCCGATCCTGCTGCATGTGTTAACCGAAAAGGGCAAAGGCTATGCTCCCGCAGAGTCCGCACCGGACAAAATGCACGGCGTGGTCAAATTCGACGTGATTACCGGATCACAACGAAAATCAGTCCCGCTCGCCCCATCCTATACCTCTGTCTTTGCCGATGCATTGATGGATGTGGCCAAACGCGACCCCGCCATCGTGGCCATTACCGCCGCGATGCCGTCCGGCACCGGACTCGATAAATTTGCCTCGGTCTTTCCGGATCGTATGTTTGATGTGGGGATTGCCGAACAACATGCCGTGACCTTTGCCGCGGGCCTCGCCTGCGAAGGTATTCGCCCGTTCGTTGCGATTTATTCCACCTTTATGCAACGCGCCTATGACCAGATTGTGCATGATGTGTGTGTGCAGAATTTGCCCGTGCGCTTTGTGCTCGATCGCGCGGGATTGGTGGGCGCGGATGGCGCCACCCATGCCGGAGCCTTTGATATCGCCTATCTGGGATGTCTGCCCAATATGGTGCTGATGGCCCCAGCCGATGAAGCGGAATTGGTGCATATGGTGGCCACAGCCGCGTCCTATGATCGCGGGCCGATTGCTCTGCGCTATCCTCGCGGGGAAGGCACAGGCGTGACGCTGCCGACCTCTGGCAAACCCATGAAAATCGGCAAAGGCCGGATTGTGCGTGACGGAGAAAACGGCGAAGGCGCCATTCTCTCTTATGGCACACGTCTCGGCGAATGCCTGAAAGCCGCGGATATTCTGGCAGACAAAGGCCAGTCTGTGACGGTTGCCGATGCCCGCTTTGCCAAACCGCTCGACACCGATTTGATCCGCACATTGGCAACGCGCCATAAGACACTGGTTCTGGTCGAGGACGGATCGTCCGGTGGGTTCGGGGCGATGGTGTTACAATATCTGGCGAATGCGGGTCTGCTCGATTCCGGATTAAAAATCCGCACCTTGCATTTGCCCGATGTGTTTCAGGATCACGATACACAAGATGCACAATATAAAACCGCTCACCTGATGGCACAGGATATCGTCGCCGCACTCACCACATCATGACCATGGACCATATATCCTCCCATAAATTTATTGTACGCGGCAGTTGTCCCGATCAAGCGGGGATTGTGTCGCGGATCACCACCTGCCTTTACGAGAATGGCTTGAATATTGAAGAGGCCGCGCAGTTCAACGATCAACCCTCCGGATATTTCTTTTTCCGGATTGTGTGTTCCTGCACATCCCCCACGCTCTGCCCGAATTTCCGTCCTGACTTTGAACGCGTGGCAACTGCTCTTGCGATGGATTGGGGCATTTATCCGCTGGAACAAAAAACCAGCACTCTGCTGATGGTGTCGAAATCCGATCACTGCTTGAATGATATTCTTTATCGCTGGCAAAACAAACTCTTGCCCATCGATATTACGGCTGTCATTTCCAACCATGAGACACATCGTGCACAGGTCGAAGCCAAGGGCCTCCCGTTTCTCTACCTCCCTGTATCGGCAGAAAATCGGGCCGCACAAGAATTGGCCATTCAAAACGTGATCGCCGACACCGCCAGCGAATTGATCGTTCTGGCGCGGTATATGCAAGTTTTATCCGATGATATGAGCCGCATGTATCACGGGCGGATCATCAATATCCACCATTCCTTTTTGCCCGGGTTCAAAGGGGCAAAACCCTACCATCAGGCCTATGATCGCGGGGTCAAGATGATCGGCGCGACCGCGCATTTTGTGACGTCCGATCTGGACGAAGGCCCGATTATCGAACAGGATATTGCCCGCATTACCCATGCGCATACGCCGGAAAAATTGCAGATTATCGGACAGGATATTGAATCACGCGTTTTGGCGAGTGCGATACTGGCCTACGCAGAACGCCGTGTTTTCCTGAACGGTCACCGGACGGTTATTTTGTAAGTGTGTATTCTTCTATAATCCAACCCCGAAACACAGGGGATTCCTGTAATTCCTGTGCAACGTTTTCGAGGAATTCGCGCTGGAACATACGTCCCCACTCTTCGCGCAAGGTGAATGTCACGTGAACAGGCCTAAGAGGATCGTTTTTATTCGGGAGTTTTTTCAAAGGTTGAGATGGTTTCTCAGAAAGAATGTACGCCCGTACGGTGTCTTCAAAAGCATCCCGGCAAAACCCTGTAAAATGTAAGAGGAGATCAGAATTTTCTTCCAGGCGCTTCCCAATCTCCGCGGGAAGAAGGATGTCCAGAGAGATATTATTGGGGGCGAGTGGAATTTTGTACCATTCCGCCAATTGTTGTCGGAGTGCAGCAGAAAATTCAGTGAATTTGGCACTGTTTTTGTCTGCTTGGAACACACTTCGCAGCGTTCTGTATCCGTGGTTTCCAAAAAATTTTTGATAATCAAGCAAGAGAGATGATGCTTGACCAAGTGTATAGGAATGTTTTTTCAAAACGCTTCCTAATGTGGCCGCGCATTGTTTCCCAAAGCTAACTAGGTTATCAATAAGGTCCTGTTCAGGAAGAATTAATAACAGCGCAACACTTGTGATGTTGCCCTTCCGGATCGAGCCAGAAACTCTGTTTGAGCAGTCTTTTAAAATCAGGTCAAGAAAGGCCGGATCCAGTAATCGTTTATCGCCGTATAACGTGTTTAAAGTCGGGTATGTCATTCTGCTAAAATCTTCTGTAAAATATAGACTTGTGTAGCAATTTTGCCGGGAATCGTCAATATGAAAATATTTAGAGGTGACCTAAAGAACGTTATGGGTTTTATATTTTTCATAAACTAAAAGATTGACCCTGAAATACAGGCGTATGTCAAAAGGATCTGTTAAGAAATACACGCCAAAATATCAACTATAAAGTGTATTGTATTTTATAAAGGTTGATGATGATTTTGAAGAATAGCCACAGAATAATGGATCGCTTTGCTTATGAGGGAATTTTAAATTCCTTGGAGACGGCTGTTATATACTATGATCCGTCTGGATATATGATCGGGGCCAACGAAGCGGCAGGTCGAATTTTGCCGGATTTAAAAGACAATTTATCAGTGTTTTCCGATTTTTTGCGCTTTGTGTATGATCATTCTCTGGAGGCGCACGAACAGGAAGAGTTAGGCACTCTCTTGAAAGCGCAAGAGGGGCAGGTGACCTTTCATGACATGATAGCCTTGCAAGACGAGGTGTATTTTTTGGTGCGGGCGGTTCAGCATCCCAACCGATGCACGATTGTGGAGTTATCCGATATTTCGTTGATCAAAAATCGAACCGATCACAATACGACATTGGATCGGAGCAACCGGATTTTGACCGAAGCAATCCAGACATCGCGTAAGGGAATCTTTGTGGCAGAAAATATCGGGACTGACGGGGATCAGCGTATTTTGTTCGTCAATAAAGCGTTGGATCGTTTATTGGAACGAAAGGGCGATGTGTCGTTGGTTGGATATAGTGTGGGGGCTTTTGTCTCCGAGCATTTTCCGGATCATGTTGATGAAATCGCGGGTATCCTGACATCACAAGGGCGCGGGGAGTTCTGGCGGCGCGTGGAACGCAACGGAGAACCTGCCAAATGGTTGTGCCTGAATTTATCCGCAGAAACCTGCTGTTGCCGCGACCATTTTATCGTCGGTTTTATATCGGATGAAACCCAACATAAATTACAGGAAAGCCAGTTGTTGCAGACGCAGAAGTTGGAAGCGATCGGCAAATTGGCCGGTGGTGTGGCCCATGATTTTAACAATATTCTCTCGATTGTTGAGGGCTATATTCGTCTATCCGAAACCGCGATGAAGCGTGGGGAAGATGTCAGTGCGAATTTTACGCGCATCAAGCAGGCCGTGGCGCGGGGCAGCGGATTAACCAAGCAATTATTGATGTTCGGCAAACACCGTGTCAGTGACAGCAAGGTGTTGGATATATGCGAGCATCTGCGCGATATGGATAAATTATTGCAGCCTTTGTTGGGGGCGAATGTGTATCTGCGCATGGATGTGCCCGTTGTGCCTTTGGCCGTCAAGGCCAATACGGATTCGTTGTCGCAGATCGTGATGAATCTGGTGTTGAACGCCCGTGACGCCATGCCGGATGGTGGCGATGTGATTGTGTCGGTTGAATCGGCCAAGGATCAGGATGATCGCGATATCGTGGTGTTAAAGGTGACCGATACAGGGCAGGGGATGCCGTCCTCGGTGATGGAGAAAATTTTCGATCCGTTCTTTACCACCAAGGAACAAGGCAAAGGAACGGGGTTGGGGCTATCCATGGTGTATGGATTGATCCAGCAATTGGGAGGATCCATTGATGTGGAGTCCGAGGTCGGGGTTGGTACGTGTTTTACCATCCACCTTCCGATGACTGAAACAGCCGCTTTGCAGAAGGTGGCCAAACAGGGGGGCGGTGATCATCGCCAATTGGCTGGAAAGACGATTCTGGTGGCCGAAGACGAGGTGGATTTATTAAAGATTATGGAGTCCACGTTGCGCGATTATGGTCTGCATGTGTTGACGGCCAGTAACGGCAATGAAGCGTTGGAGGTTCAGGATGAATATGACGGAAAAATTGATTTCTTGCTGACCGATATGGTGATGCCGGAATTGGGCGGTTTGAAATTGGCGGAATTAATGCATGACGTGCGCCCCGAGACACGGATCGTATTTATGAGCGGGTATCCGGTGCGCGGTGAAATTGCCGATGTCGAATTATCCAGCGAGGCCATTTTTCTGGCCAAGCCCGTCAACCCCGATTTTTTGGGGAATGTTCTGGAACAAATTTCGACAGGTCAATCTGTGAAATATGACGCCACGATGTGGCAGTCATAAAGATATACGACATACAAGGAGGAAAAAATGTCAAAAGGTGATGGTTTGGAAAAATTGAAAATCCTGATTGTGGATGATCAATCGGATGCGCGGTCCATGGTGCGCGGCATGTTGATGGAATTGGGAATTACCCAGATTTTCGAGGCAACCGACGGGAAAGAGGCTATGACCTTTACCGATGCTGCCATGGATATGATTGATGTGGTCATCTGTGATTGGAATATGCCCAAAATGACGGGAATTGATTTGTTGCGTCAGATGCGGTCGGTGATGCCGGATATTCCGTTCCTGATGTTGACGGGACGCGGCGATCTGGATTCGGTGGCGCAGGCCAAATCTTGCGGGGTGACGGCCTATATCCGCAAACCGTTTTCTCCGGCAAATCTGGAAATAAAACTGCGGGTGATTAAATCCAAAATGGATGCGGCCAAAGTGGCTTAAGGCTGTATACGCACTTTATCCAGGGTAAAATTCTTTAGGAAAGGCACCGTGGAGCGGGCGTGGGCATAAGACGGCGTTTTATTCCGTATTTGCAAACACCTCCTTTTAACGCTATAACCCTGCCACCATGGATATTTTAAGAAAATTGGCGCCGATCGAGGCGCGTTACGAAGAATTAGCGGCACTGATGGCAGAAGGAACTGTCACAGGCGATAAATTTGTCAAAATGACCAAGGAATACGCCGATCTGGGGCCTGTGGTCGATACCATCCGTACCTATAAAAAAGCATTGGCGGACAAGGCTGATCTGGAAGCGATGCTTGATGATCCTGAAATGGGCGAGATTGCCAAGGAAGAACTGTATGCCCTGAATGGCGCGATTCCCGATCTGGAACACCAGATCAAATTAACCTTGATCCCCAAAGACACAGATGACGCGAAAAACGCGATTCTCGAGATTCGTGCGGGAACAGGTGGCGATGAAGCGGCGTTATTTGCGGCCGATTTGTTTGCGATGTACAAAGGGTATGCCGGTGTGCGCGGCTGGCGGTTCGAGATTGCCGAAATGGCCGAAAATGATATTGGTGGCTTAAAAGAAGTCATCGTTGAAATTTCGGGCAACGATGTGTTTTCACGCCTGAAATATGAATCCGGCGTGCATCGTGTCCAACGTGTCCCGACGACCGAGGCCAGCGGACGGGTTCATACCTCTGCGGCAACTGTGGCCGTTTTGCCCGAAGCCGAAGATGTCGATATGACCATCAACGAGCAGGATTTGCGGATTGATGTGTATCGGTCACGTGGGGCAGGGGGGCAATCGGTGAACACGACCGACTCCGCCGTGCGGATTACCCACATTCCGACAGGGGTTGTGGTGGCGATGCAGGATGAACGATCCCAGATTAAAAACCGCGCCAAAGCCATGAAAATCCTGAAATCCCGTCTGTATGATCTGCAACGGCAAAAACTGGATGACGAACGCGCTGCCGACCGGAAGTCCCAGGTGGGAAGTGGCGATCGTTCCGAACGGATCCGGACCTATAACTTCCCGCAAGGCCGTGTGACCGACCACCGGATTAACCTGACTTTGTATAAAATCGGGGATGTGATGAACGGATCGGCTTTGGATGAAATCGTGGACGCACTGATTACCGAAGAACAAGCGGCCAAATTGGCATCGCTGGATATGTAGGCAGTGGGAAATATACCCGAATAAAAAGACGTACTGCGGGATGCTGTACGTCTTTTGTGTTTTTTGACGGCAAGAGTCGTTTGTATTGTTTATGCGTTCTTGCTGATGACGGCATAAAGTGCAACAGCGGCAGCGTTCGAAACGTTCAGGCTGCTGAGGGCGCCGAATGTTGGCAACTTCACCAGAACATCGCATTTATCACGAACGAGCGGACGCAATCCGGCACCTTCTGCTCCCATAACAAGGACAGTCTTGGCATAGGAATCGGCTTCGGCAATTGTTTTTTGTCCGCGTTCATCCAGAGCGAGGACAAAATAGCCGTTTTCTTGCAGGGTTTCGATGGCACGTGCCAGATTGGTTTCATAAACAACAGCCAGATGCTCCACAGCACCACAGGCGGTTTTGGCCACAATACCATTAAGGTCGGGGGCATGACGGCTCTGTACGATGACGGCATCGGCTCCGAAGGCACACGCCGAACGCATAATGGCTCCCATGTTATGTGGATCGGTCACCTGATCCAGCAAAACAATGACAGATTTGTCTTTGTTGACCGTAATATTCAGGATATCAGGCAGGAAAACTTCGGACAAAGGGGCCGCATCCAATCCAATGCCTTGGTGGACTGTGTCTTTGGGGAGCAATTTGTCAAAGTTTTGCTTTTCCAGCAAAATAGGCTCCGGACGTTTGATGCCTGCACTGCGGGCTTTTTCAACCCAATCATAGGCCATGTTCTCCGTCGAATCGGTGCAGTAAATGGCATGAAGCCCGCGTGTGGGGTTCAGGATGGCGGCTTCCACGGCATGGAGTCCGAAAACGGTGATGCGTCGTTTTGGCGCGGTTGATTCGTGTTTCTGTGGGCCGGATGCGGATTTGCGTGTGTCGCGCCGGGAGGTTGGCTGTGAGGTTCGCTGGGATGCTGCAGCTTTCTTGTCGGCGTCTTTCGCTTCGGCCAGCATACGTCCTGCACGGGTTCCTGCTTTTATTCCGCGCTTGGGAGGTTTGGGTTCTGCCCGCGTATCAAAGCGCGAGTCAGAGGAGCGGGAGCGATTGTCTTTTCCGCGTTTTGTATTTTTTTCACCAAAATGTGTAGAATTTTTTGATCTTTGTTTCATTTCGACTTGACTTTAACTCCGTTTTCCTTTTTTCTGCACCATCTCAATATCGTGTGTATCACGTTGGTGCAAGGATATTGTGAATGATAGCGTTGATAGCGTTGGAAGGGTGGCCCCGTTTGCGTAAGCAAACATCAAAAAACGAGGCCAAACAGACGACGTAAGATGTAGACATTGTTGGAAGGGTGGCCGAGTGGTTAATGGCAGC
>CAZMZK010000052.1:0-9412 GCA_964570705.1 uncultured Micavibrio sp. | reverse complement strand
CCTTCGCCATACATAATATCGAATTTCACTTCGCGGAAAGGAGGGGCCATTTTGTTTTTGACGACTTTGACCTTGGTTTCGTTGCCCGTGACAGCCTCTTTATCCTTAATCGACCCGATACGACGAATGTCCAGTCGGACAGAGGCATAGAATTTCAAAGCATTCCCGCCTGTTGTGGTTTCCGGAGACCCGAACATAACCCCGATTTTCATCCGGATCTGGTTGATAAAGATCACCACGGTGCGAGAACGGGAAATCGACCCTGTAATTTTGCGCAAGGCTTGCGACATCAAACGGGCTTGCAATCCCATGTGGCTATCGCCCATTTCGCCTTCGAGTTCGGCGCGAGGCACCAAAGCGGCCACCGAGTCAATCACCAGAACATCCAAAGCACCGGAGCGCACGAGTGTATCCGCGATTTCCAGAGCTTGTTCCCCCGTATCCGGTTGCGAGATCAACAAATTGTCGAGGTTACATCCCAGTTTTTTGGCGTAGGAGGGGTCAAGCGCATGTTCGGCATCGACGATGGCGCAGGTGCCGCCTGCTTTTTGCGCTTCGGCAATGACTTGCAGTGCCAGCGTAGTTTTCCCCGATGATTCCGGCCCGAAAATTTCGATGATGCGTCCACGTGGCAACCCACCAATCCCTAAAGCGATATCCAATCCCAAAGATCCTGTCGAAATGGCTTCGACATCCATTTTATTGGTGTCGTCTCCCGACAATTTCATGATCGATCCTTTGCCAAAGGCGCGTTCGATTTGGGAGAGGGCGGCTTCGAGAGCTTTGCCTTTTTCGGAGTTCTTGTCCATGGCGTCTGATCCTTTAAATGGTGTAACTGACATTATCTTCTTCCTTTTTGCCCGATTCGCTGGGGAGTTCCTATCTCTAATTTGTACCATATTTGTTCCGCATGTAAAGAACAAAAGAGAACAAAAAGCACTTTTCAGCAAAAAAGATAAAATAACGCCCCTGACGATCGTCTGTCAGGGGCGAAGTTGGTGGCGTCGAGAAATTCGCGCGGGGGTGGAGTTAAATGGTGTAAAGCGAGGTCGCAATATCTTTGGATATTTCGGCCAGATGCGCCGCGTGGTTACAGGCAACACGGTTGATTTTGCGTTCGAGCTCTTCCAAAGAGACGGGCTTCAGCAAATACGCGTAAATCCCGCTATCTTTAGCCAACATGACGGATTCGTGATCATTGCGCCCCGTGACCATAATAAAGGGGATGTCGCAATGGGTGTTTTGGATTTGTTTGTAAAATGTGGCTCCGGACATGCGCGGCATATTCCAGTCACACAAAATCACACCCCGCCATATCGGGTTTTCATCAATAAACTTTAACGCGTCATGGGCGTTCGACATTTGATGGATATCGGTAATACCGATTTCGTTCAGCAATTCGGCAAGCAGATCCCGCATCGACGGGTCGTCTTCGATCAGCAAGACACTTAGAATAGACAGATCCGTTTGATTCTTTGGTTTAAGTACATTCACCTGTTCCACTGAAATTTCCTCCCCAGAAATGTTTCAGATACTTTTAGCTATATACTTTATGAGTATATCACCCCCACCGTAAATAATTGATTAACCGCAAGAAATATTATATCAAAAAACGTGAGGAGGGGCTGGAAAGGTGTGGCCCACCCCTATTGATACATCACCATCAGAATTTCGTAATGCCGGCGGCCTTTGGGGGTGGTAACCTCGACGATATCGCCGACTCCTTTGCCGATCAACGCACGGGCTACCGGAGCAGTGATCGAGATTTTTTTGTTATCGGCATCGGATTCGTATTGTCCGACAATCTGGAACTTGATTTCTTCGTCGGTTTCTTCTTCGTAAATCACAACGGTTGCGCCGAATTTCACGATGTCGCCGGACAGGCTGCGCGGATCAATCACATGAGCCGCCGAAATAACAGCTTCGAGTTCTTTAATCCGGCCTTCAATAAAGCTCTGGCGTTCACGGGCGGCGCTATACTCCGCGTTTTCGGATAAATCGCCATGGGCGCGGGCTTCGGCAATGGCCTCGATCACAGCAGGCCGTTCCACGGATTTCAGGTTTTTCAATTCGGTTTCCAGAGCGGTTAAACCTTCTTGGGTGATCGGAAATTTTTCCATGGTTTCAGGCCTCAATTCAAAAGAATAAACCCGCCGGATTCGGCGGGAACAGTGTCAGAGCATAAAGCGAAGGTGATCCGGAGTCAAGGATGAGCCACCTTAATTTCATGATCCCGTTAATGATCGGGCATGATCAATTCCGCCACACGGAACACGTCTTTATCCCCGCGTCCGCACAGATTCATGACCAGAATTTGGTCTTTGTCCATCTGCCCCGCGATTTTCAAAACATGGGCAAAGGCATGGGCGGGTTCCAGTGCCGGAATAATCCCTTCGTAACGGGAAAGTTTCTGGAACGCGTCCAAGGCTTCATCATCGGTGACCGAGACATATTCTGCACGGCCAATATCATGCAACCACGCATGTTCCGGCCCGATCCCCGGATAATCCAACCCTGCGGAAATCGAATGACCTTCTTCGATCTGGCCATCGTCATTTTGCAACAAATAGGTCCGGTTGCCGTGCAAAACCCCCGGACGGCCGCCGGTCAAACTGGCGGCATGCTCTTTGGTGTCGACCCCATGACCGCCGGCTTCCACCCCGATCAAGCGCACGTCCTTATCATCGATAAAGGGGTGGAACAGGCCAATCGCATTGGATCCTCCCCCGATACAGGCCACACATGCATCCGGAAGACGGCCTTCGCGCTCCAGCAATTGTTGTTTGGTTTCGTTGCCGATAATGCTTTGGAAATCACGCACCATCATGGGGTAGGGGTGCGGGCCCGCGGCTGTGCCGATAATGTAGTACGTGTCCTCGACATGGGCGACCCAATAACGTAACGCTTCATTCATCGCGTCTTTCAATGTTCCGGCTCCGGCGGTTACAGCTTTAACCTCGGCCCCCAATAATTTCATACGGAACACGTTGGGTTTCTGGCGTTCGATGTCGGTGGCCCCCATAAAAATGGTGCAGGGCATTCCGAACAAAGCACAGACTGTGGCTGTGGCAACTCCGTGCTGACCCGCGCCGGTTTCCGCGATAATGCGGGTTTTTCCCATACGGCGCGCCAGTAAAATCTGGCCAATACAATTGTTAATTTTGTGCGATCCGGTGTGATTTAATTCGTCCCGTTTGAAATAGACCTTGGCCCCGCCCAGAATGTCGGTTGTTTTTTTGGCAAAACACAACGGGCTGGGGCGACCGATATAATCGCGGTTCAGGGTATCGAACTCGGCCCGAAAATCGGGATCGTCCTTGGCAGCCAGATAGGCTTTTTCAACTTCTAAAATCAAAGGCATCAAGGTTTCGGCGACATATCGTCCACCAAAGATTCCAAAATGTCCGGCGTCATCCGGCTGGTTCTTTAAACTGTTATTCAAGATAGTTACAGTTTCGTTTCCAGAACCGAGGCCGCATACTCCCAGTTTGCCAGATGGTCGATCCAGGCTTCGAGGAATTTAGGCCGTGCATTGCGGTAGTCGATGTAATAGGCATGTTCCCACACATCACAGGTCAGCAACGGGGTTTTGTTATCGGTCAAGGGTGTTTCGGCATTGGCCGATTGGGTGACTTCCAATTTGCCTGTGGCATTATCCAATACCAACCAGGCCCAACCGGAGCCGAATTGTGTTGTACCTTTGTCGATCAGCGCGGCGCGCAGAGCATCATACCCGCCCAAATCCGCGATAACTTTCTTTTCGAGGACACCAGGGAGTTTGTTTCCTCCGCCATTCGGCGCCATAGATACCCAGAACAGATTGTGGTTATAAATCTGGCCGATTTGGTTAAAGAGTTTCTGGTTGCCTGCTTTTTTCGCGGCAACGGCGGCATCTTCCAAAGACATGGTGGCGAATTCGGTACCAACCGCCAGTTCATTGGCTTTGTTCACATAGGCCAGATGGTGTTTCCCATGATGGAATTCAAAGGTTTCAGCCGACATATAAGGAACCAGAGCATCTTTGGCATAGGGTAATTCTGGTAAAACAAACGACATTTTCAAACTCCTTTAAAACATGAATTGGCTAACTTAAGACATAGCATCTCCCGTGAGGAAAGCAAGGACCTCTTAATCCTCACGGATATCCTTCAGGAAGGCCAAAACCTCGGTTTTGAGACCTTCAATCTGTACGCGCACAAATTCTGCATCTTGCAAAACGCTTTGGGCGCATTTCCCGGTGTCTACAGCGCTCTCCTTGACTCGGCCAATTGTGTCGGCCACGTGTTCGGTGTTCTGGTTAACAACCCCCACATTACGCCCGATTTCCTCGGTGGCCGCGTATTGCTCCTCAACCGCAGCACTAACAGAGGCCGTTGATTGGTCAATTTGTTCCACATCCCGAATGATATTGCTAACGGCAACGACACTGTTTTTTACGGCATTTTGAATGAGAGTAACACGTTCCTGAATCTCTTCGGTTTTGGTGGAGGTTTGAACAGCCAATTTTTTGACTTCATCGGCAACCACAGCAAAGCCTTTTCCCATTTCACCTGCGCGCGCAGCTTCGATCGTGGCATTGAGTGCCAGAAGGTTGGTTTGTTCGGCAATCTCGCGAATGGCCAGAACAACTTCGCCGATCGAGGCGGTAAATTCGTTGAGTTCGGTCACGGTTTGCGCGGCTTTTTTCGCTTCGGTAGAGGCCGAGCTCGATTTGCGGCTAACCTCGCTGACCTGCATGGAGATTTCATGTGAAGACGAGGATAATTCGCGGGTTGCGGATACAACCGTCTGAACATTCATATTGGCATCGTTGGCAGAGTTTGAAACATCGACGCTGTCTTGACTCACCATATCGGAAATATGGGCCATGGTTTCGGCACTGTCTTTCATTTTTCCCGCAGATTCGCTCAAGGAATGAAGCGCCGAGAGAATTTGGTGTTCGAACAAATCGGCCAATTGCGCCATCGCCGCTTTGCGTTCTATTTCATTCTCGTGTTTGTTCCGTTCTTGTTCGGCTTCCAGTTTTTTGACGTTCAGCGCGTTTTGGCGAAAAACCCCCAAGGCACGTGAGATCTGGCCGATTTCGGATTTGGACTCTCCGTACGGAATGGCCAGATCCAAACGGTTTTGGCTTAAATCCGCCATCGTCTGGGTGAGGTCATTGAGGGGCTTTGTCAGCGATCTTAAAACAAAAAGGTAGAAAATCAGCGAGATAATAATTCCCGCAATCGCTTGTAAAAGCATCGTGTGTTGCTGGGATTTATACGCGGCAATCCGGTAGTCCAAGAGAGTATCAAGCTCGTTATACCCCATTTCGAGCATCGCAATGGCACTGCTGTGGGCGTCATTCCACGCGAGAATAAAATCTTTGCGGGGAACGGACCCTTCGGTGGCAATCTTGGCCAATATATCGCGCAGGGCTTCATTTTGGGTCTTATAAGCCTCAAATACTGGGGATATTTTGGTTTTATAGGTCGGGCTTTCGCCATAGAAATTCGGATCTTCTTTGAGTGAAGTGTCCATATCTGCGGCCACACGATCCACATCGCCTTCTTTTAACAGGCGCGACATCACTGCCGATTCGATTTTTTCAGTGCCGTTCATTGCGTAAGAGGGGGCCAATTGCGGGATTAATGTTTTTCCAATGACGGACAACCGATCCAATGTCTGGGGCAGGGCCAACAACGTCACATCCATCAGATAGTAACTGTCCAGATCCGGATCGAGAATGAGGTTGGACGTATCTCCGGAATGGGCAATCAACCCGCGCAAATCGCCGATAAAGGACGCGATGTCATCATCCTTGATGGTCGCGGGCGTTGCAAAGGACGCAGAGAGTGCATCCCATTTCGCCGCGACTTTTTCAAACTTCAAATTGTCACGACCGCGGCTGGCCAATCCGGCATCGGTAAATTGCAAATCGGTTCCGATTTTCGCGTGGACAGTTTTTAATTCTGCCATCTGCGCCGCAACCGAAGCGGTGAGGGACTGGATGCTGTCCTGTGGAACAGGCACACCATCCGCGATTAATGTCGTTAAAATGCGTAAACTGCCCATATCGGCCAGCATTTGGGCCACAGGGCGTTGGTAGGCGTTTCCTTTTTTCTCTTGCGTGGCGAAGTCAATATTGCTTCCAATACTGACATAGGCTTGATACATAGAGACGAGCAGCGTAAGAAGAAACAAGCTGACGCTCAGCATCATGCGGGTGCGAATGGTCAAATTATTCAAAAATGTAAGCATGACATATCCTTGACAGGGGCAAAGAGAACAAAAGGGAAGAGAGAAAGATGTTACAACGCAATGCGATGACTCTACCATGGTTTTATTCCTTTTTTAAGCGGCATTTTGCATGACGATAGCTCCGATATATTTGAAGGATGTTGATCCGGATCGTTTTCTCCTGTCCTTTTTTGTCCGTTCCGGGCCGGAACGGGCAGGGATTATGGCGTTGGATATGCTGAATTATGAATTGGCGCGCGTGCGTGATGTGGTGGATACCCCGCATATGGGATGGATCCGCTTGCAATGGTGGCGCGATGAAATCCGGAAGTTATATGCCGCAGGGGTGCCCGCGGTGCCGCATCCGGTTTTGTCGGAATTGAAAGATATGATTGCGCGGTTCGGTGTTCCTTTTGAGGAGTTTGATGCCCTGATTGCGGCACGTGAAGCGGATTTCGAAGAGTATGACAGTTTTGATATGACCGCGTATGCGCGGGCGATTCATGCTCCTCTGATGCGCATGAAGGCGCGTATTTTGGGAGAGGTCGCAGATACAGGGGCTTTGGCCGAGGGATTTGCTGTGGTTGGATTGATTCGGGCAATTCCGTTTTATCGCGCACAGGCGCAGGTCAGAATGCCGGACATTCAACCCGATGCGGTGAAACTGTTATGTGATCGGGCAGGGCGCTTGTTGGCGCAAAATGGATGGCAGCATCGCTATTTTCGTGCGCATCAGGTGTTGGCACGCCTTTATGTGGATCAACTTGATCGTGCGGGATACAAACCGGAGCATTTGACTCCCTTGCCGTTCAAAGAACTTCGCGTATGGTGGCATACAATATGCGCGCCGGATGCAGGACATAAATCAATATAAAAGGATATTCAAAACATGGCCGTCAAATTCATCAGCTCTCCGTCCAACCCGATTATCAAGGATTTAAAAGCCTTGGAATTGCGCAAACGTCGCAAGGAAACCGGATTGTTTCTGGTGGAGGGCTTGCGATCGGTGATCGAAGGTGTGGAGTTGGGCGCCACGTTGAAATATATCGCGTTTCATGCGGAGTCGGCCCAGAAAGCGGATGTGCAGGATTGCGTGGCCTATTGCGAACGGTGCAAAGGCCTGGCGATGGAGGTCACATCCGAGATTCTGGCCAAATTATCGCACAAGGATAATCCGCAATCGGTGATTGGTGTGTTTGAACAGCAATTCCGGAGTCTGGCGTCCGTGGATCCGGAAACATCGACCTGTTGGGTTGTGTTGGAACAGGTGCGTGACCCCGGAAATCTGGGCACCATCATGCGAACCGTGGATGCTGTCGGGGCCGATGGCGTGATTCTGGTTGGGGCGTGCTGTGACCCGTATTCGGTCGAGGCGGTGCGTGCCACGATGGGATCTTTGTTTTCGGTGCCGATTGTCATGGCGTCGCAAGAGGATTTTATCGCATGGCGGGCCGGATGGACTGGCGATGTGATCGGAACCACGTTACAAACATCGGTCGATTTCCGCGAGGTTACCCCGAAAAAGCCGCTTTTGTTGATGATGGGGAATGAACAGGCCGGGTTATCCGATGCGTTGCGTCACGTGGCGACCCAGTGCATTCGCTTGCCAATGAACGGGCGTGCCGACAGTTTGAATTTGTCGGTGGCAACGGGAATCGCGCTTTATGCCGTGTTGGAACCCTGGAAAAAAACTGACTCTTTCTAGGGCGTGTCATCAATTGACAGATTTTTTGACGAGAACCGCGCTTTTAAAGCACGGTTCGCGGTTCAAAAAATTATAAGGGATAATACCGCCTTCGCATTAGGGGTTTAAATATGCAATGGACGTCCCAGCACGGCCAAAGCTGCCTCTTTCACCACCTCTTCCAAGGTCGGGTGTGCGTGACAGGTGCGCGCCAGATCTTCACTCGATCCGCCGAACTCCATCACAGCAGTAACTTCAGCGATCAACGTTCCGGCTTCTGGCCCCACAATGTGGCATCCCAGAATACGGTCGGTTTTCGCATCGGCCAAAATCTTGACAAATCCATCGGTGCAATTCATGGCACGAGCGCGGCCATTGGCCATGAACGGGAATTTTCCGGCTTTATACTCTACGCCTTCGGCTTTTAATTGCTCTTCGGTTTTTCCGACGCTCGCGACTTCCGGCCATGTATAGACAACCCCCGGAATCAAATTGTAATCAATATGTCCGGACTGTCCGGCCAACATTTCGGCCAAAACAACACCTTCGTCTTCGGCTTTGTGTGCCAACATCGGGCCCGCAATTACGTCACCGATCGCATAAATACCAGCCACATTCGATTGGAAATGGGCATCGGTGATAATGCGGCCGCGTTCATCCCGCGCCACGCCCACAGCATCCAGCCCCAACCCATCGGTATAGGCTTTACGGCCCACAGCCACCAAAACAATATCGGCTTTCAGTGTTTCAGACTCGCCACCGGAAGCTGGCTCGACCGAGAGGGTCACGCCTTTTTTATCGGCAACGGCCTTGGTCACTTTGGTCGAGGTTTTAAAGACCATGCCTTGTTTGGTTAGAATTTTGGTCATTTCTTTGGACAATTCGCCGTCCATCGTGGCCAGAATGCGGTCCATATATTCGATGACTGTGACTTTGGCCCCCAAACGCATCCACACTGCGCCCAATTCCAACCCGATCACACCACCGCCAATAACGACCAGATGATCTGGAACGTCCGATAACTCCAAGGCTCCGGTAGAGGATACAATCCGTTTTTCATCCAGCGTGATGCCCGCTGGCACCGCCACATCCGATCCAGTGGCGATCACAATATTCTTGGTCGCGTAGACTGTCCCCGCAACATCCACCTGTCCGGCGGCAACAATCTTGCCTTCGCCTTTTAACCAATCGATTTTGTTTTTCTTGAAGAGAAACTCGATGCCTTTGGTGTTGGCATCAATCACGGAAGTTTTGTGGCCCATCATGCCATCCAGATCGAGTTTCACGCCCGATACTTTGATTCCCATTTTGCCCAGATTGTCTTTGGCGTCATGATATTTTTCCGATGCCGACAGCAACGCCTTGGACGGGATACACCCCACGTTCAGACAGGTTCCGCCCAGCGTCGCGCGTTTTTCAACAACAGCAACCTTCATCCCCAATTGCGCCGCCCGTATGGCGCACACATACCCGCCGGGGCCTGCCCCGATAATAATCAGATCATAT
>CAZMZK010000051.1:0-9499 GCA_964570705.1 uncultured Micavibrio sp. | reverse complement strand
GCACGCAGATATGTGCGTACGGCCGCGCGATCCAATAAATCCAGCTCATGACGTGTTGGTGCAAGAATCTGCACAGACGGCGCAACCTCTGACGCCAAGCGGCGCACCGCTTTGCCGACCATGCCATGACCACCGGTGAGTAAAATTTTCATGCAGCCCTCCGTCTGACACGCTCCAAATCCCGCTCCACCATTTCCTGAATCAATGTCCGAAAACTGGTGGTGCTGGTCCAATTCAATATTTCTTTGGCTTTGCTGGCGTCCCCCAACAAAGCATCGACTTCGGTCGGGCGGAATTGGGATGGATCAACTTGCACCAGAATATCTCCGGTCTTGCTATGGCGCCCTATTTCCTCGTGCCCTTTTCCTGACCACTCAATCCCGATTCCCACTTCGGAAAAAGCCAGGGTAATAAGCTCCCGTACGGTATGTGCCGTACCGGTTGCCAGAACAAAGTCATCGGGGCGATCATGTTGTAAGATGCGCCATGCGCCCTCCATATAATCCCGTGCATGCCCCCAATCGCGAGACGCATCCAGATTGCCGATCATCAAATAATCCCTCTGCCCATGGGCAATTTCTGCGACAGCCTTGGTGACTTTGCGGGTGACAAATTCTTCGCCGCGAATGGGGCTTTCATGGTTGAACATGATCCCGTTGGCGGCAAATGCCCCATAGGCTTCGCGGTAATTAACCACCATCCAATACGCATACAGCTTGGCAACGCCATAGGGGCTGCGTGGATAAAACGGCGTGGTTTCACTTTGTGGGCTGGTCCGTGCATTGCCGAAGAGCTCGGATGTCGAGGCCTGAAAAAAACGGATCTCTTTTTCAGCCCCCAGATGGCGGATAGATTCCAGAAGGCGCAGCGCCCCCAACCCATCGGCGTTTGCCGTATATTCGGGCGTGTCAAAACTCACATGCACATGGCTTTGGGCAGCGAGATTATAAATCTCATCCGGCGCCACTTTGTTCAGGATCCCGTATAATCCGAAGCTGTCGGTCATATCGCCGTAATGCAGGACAAGCCCTTTGTCTTTTAAATGCGCGATACGTTCGGTGTTCGGGAGAGACGATCGTCGTTGCACCCCGTGCACGCGATAGCCTTTGGCCAGAAGACATTCTGCAAGATAGGCCCCATCCTGACCTGTGATGCCGGTAATAAGAGCTGTTTTTGTCTGAAGATCCGGCATAAATAGGTCACTATCGCTGTAATATCAGAAATTAATACGATCCGATCAACACATTCCGATGGGTTTTCATTTGCTCTAATGCGTGGCCTGTTCCCAAGGCGACGCAGGACAGCGGATCGTCGGCTACTGTAATCGGCAATCCGGTGACCAAACGTAACAAATGATCCAGATTGGTCAATAACGCACCGCCCCCTGTCAGGACGATTCCCCGTTCTGCAATATCGGCGGCCAATTCCGGAGGGGTGCATTCCAGAGCCTGGCGCACGCCTTCGATAATCTGGCTGATCGGTTCGACCAAGGCTTCGGAAATCTGGCGTTCGGTAATGGTGATTTCTTTGGGCACGCCATTCAACAAATCGCGCCCTTTGATAGTCATGGTGCGACCGGGGCCATCAACAGGTGGCAGGGCCGAGCCAATTTCTTTCTTAATGCGTTCTGCCGTGGGTTCCCCGATCAACAGGTTATGCACGCGGCGGATATAGGCAATGATGGCATCATCCATCTTGTCCCCTGCACAGCGTACCGACTTTGCAAAGACGATATCATTCAGGGAGATAACGGCCACTTCCGATGTGCCTCCCCCGATATCTACCACCATGGATCCAGAGGCTTCGTGCACAGGAAGGCCTGCGCCAATGGCGGCGGCCATCGGTTCGCTGATCAAATAGACTTCGGAGGCTCCGGCCCCTTCTGCCGAATCGATAATCGCCCGTTGCTCGACCTGTGTCGCACCGGCAGGAATACAAATCATAATTCGCGGCGTCACAAAACTTTTCCGGTT
The DNA here is from genome assembly GCA_964570705.1 of uncultured Micavibrio sp. Lineage (GTDB taxonomy): Bacteria > Pseudomonadota > Alphaproteobacteria > Micavibrionales > Micavibrionaceae > UBA1573. The sequence continues at coordinate 7,526 of CAZMZK010000051.1, read as the reverse complement.
ATGCACTTTGCGGATAAAATGCTTGATCATGGCTTCGGTGACTTCGAAATCGGCAATCACCCCGTCGCGCAAGGGGCGGATGGCCTGAATATTTCCGGGAGTCCGCCCCAGCATTTGTTTGGCCTCTATCCCCACGGCACGCACGGTTTTGCGCCCCATGTCGGTTGAAATGGCCACGACCGAAGGTTCATTCAGAACAATGCCCTGATTGCGGACATATACCAACGTATTGGCCGTCCCAAGATCAATCGCCATATCGGCGGACATCATGCTGAACAATCTGGCGAACATAGAACCCCTTTATGTCGAAACAAGAATTTTCCCGCATAGATCATGCGGGAAAATATGAACCTGCAAAATATATGACAGTAAAAATACTGTTCAATCCGTTGATATAACGGATTAGCCCTGACGCACTTTGTAACGTGGGTTGGTCTTGTTAATCACGTAAACGCGGCCTTTACGACGCACAACGCGGCAGTTACGGTCACGGGTTTTCAGGGTCTTGAGAGAGTTGACGACTTTCATCGCTGTATTCCTTATATTAAAGTAAAATTTCAAAATTCTTGATCGAGCAGAGCCGGACAGTACAAGTCAGAGGCATCTTTTGTCAAGGATTAAACATACAAAAACTGTAAAATTAGCCTCCTGAAAGCATATTATGGCGCATTATGGGCCATAGACGCCGATCCTCAGGCGTGGTAGCCTCCGTCTGTGTCGTAAATTTCCCGCAGCAATCAGCGTTATGAAAAATATTGTCTTATGAACCCTATTTTGCCCTCTCCACATCCTTCCGATGCCCCTCAACAGGCCGAATCGCCTCCCTTCACAGACGATCTGATTGCAGCAGAGTTTAAATCCGCTTTGGAGAATCATACATTGTCCCTGAATTACCAGCCGATCATCAATCTGGAAACCGGACTTGTTTATGGCTTTGAAACCCTGATGCGCTGGAACCATCCGACCCGTGGCCCCATTTCTCCGTCCGTATTTATTCCAGTGGCAGAAAAAACCGGATTGATTGTCGATGCCAGTAACTGGGCTCTGAAAGAGGCCGTGACGGCTTTGCGGCGTCTGGAAAGCCATGTGGGCCATAATGAAAACATTTATATGAGTGTGAATTTCAGCCCCAATGACCTCGATTCGGATCTTTTTCTGGACGAGATGTATAATGTCATCAGCGTGAGTGATGTGCGTCCCGTGCAAATCCAGTTGGAAATTACAGGGAATTTACTGGCCAAACAAACAGATACCGCCAAGAAAACATTGGCGATATGTCGAAAGGCCGGGGTAAAAATTGCCATTGATGACTACGGCCTTGGCGATCCGGACATCTTTTTTTCGTATATGGACACGATTCCCATCAGCTGTGTCAAAATCGACCGTGATGTCATTTGTGACATGTTGGTGATCCCCGAAGAGGAAGAGTTGGTCAGTCGTATTATTATAGAGGCCAAAAAGCGAAACATTGACGTGATCGCCGAAGGGATCGAAAACAGGGATGAAGTCAAAAAGCTTTTGGAACTGGGGTGCTTCTATGGGCAAGGCTATTACTTCACCCGTCCTCTTCCTGAACGTGAATTAACCTCTTTATTGTTAAAAATTAGTGGTTTCAGTGAACAACTCAAGTAAGCTTATCCGCGATCCTATCCTGCTCTACCCGAATCTCGACTCGCACACCAGCGAATATGCCCTATGAGACATCACGCAAAGACGCGCCCCAAGTGAGGTGTCATATAATAATTTAGCCCAAAGGGCTCCCCCCTCTAGTGCCCGATTGGCTCTATTCCTTTCATTTGCTACTTGGCCTGAACATTTAAACACATCCGACAACGAAATTTGGAGAACCTCACCAGACTCATCGCCCAATCCATCGAAATGCGCAATCTGCTGTGGGGTGGCTCCCTGTTTGAGATCATTAATGCTCTCATTATCTAAAAGGGTAGCCGCCTCCAAAGGTTGGATTTCTCCCCCCCAAGTAGGAGGAACGAAAACTACTATCGTTTCGCCCAATTGCCCTATACTCAGCCCTCTTGGCGCAGCAGTATAGAATTGTTCAAAAGTAGGCAATTCAAAATCAAAGTACGCCGCATCATGATCGGTGTTCTTCGGATAACAAAAAGCGTGCGGGGTAATTTTCCAAGATAATGGGGTTTCCGCGTAAGGAAAACGGAGCCCCTTTGCGGCAATCCTAAAAAGATCACATGTATTGACGAAACTATTTGCTCCAAACCTATCCACAACCGCCCTAGCTCGCTCGACATACTGATCGCATAATAAATTATATCGTACAATTGCAGCGCAAAGTGGGCTATCATCTCTAGGGATATAATAACGGGCATTTGAATGCATTTTCAGCAACCTTTCTCTTTCATTTGAAATCAATACGATAGAATTATAGCCACCTAAAAATTATGTCAACAAAAATCTGTTGATTAAAATCCCTCTTAAGAAGAGCAACTATTTCCAATCCTCTTTATATTTGCCACAGTAGCCCACATACTTCGACACAACACACCAGATCCAAACAGGGGAGATCCCATCGTGGCCATTACGATCGCCGTTCTGAAAGAAAACGCCCCACAGGAAGCCCGTGTGGCTGCCACTCCCGAGACTGTCCGGAAATACGTAGCCAAAGGATTTCGTGTTTCGGTGGTCACCGGAGCCGGTGTATCCGCGGCCTTTTCGGATGAAGATTATTTGGATGCGGGAGCCGCGGTCGTTCCAACTCAAGATACTGCCACAAGCGATGCGGATATTATTCTGTGCGTTCAACCTCCTGCTGTCACGAAACTTACGAGCAAACCCAACGCTGTTCTGATCGGGCTTTTATCGCCCTATGGCGCCAAAGACCGCCTGACAGCCTATGCCGAGAAGAAATTAACGTCTTTATCCATGGAACTTATTCCCCGCATTACCCGCGCCCAATCAATGGACGTGTTGTCATCCCAATCGAATTTGGCAGGCTATCGGGCCGTGTTAGAGGCGGCAGCCGTCTTTCCCCGTGCGTTTCCCATGATGATGACGGCAGCGGGGACCATTCCTCCGGCACGTGTCTTTGTGATGGGGGCCGGTGTTGCCGGATTGCAAGCCATTGCCACAGCACGGCGTCTGGGGGCCATTGTGTCCGCGACCGATGTACGTCCTGTGGCCAAGGAGCAGGTGCAATCTTTGGGGGCCAGCTTTGTCATGGTGGACAGTGAAGAAACCCGCCAGGCGGAAACAGCCGGTGGCTATGCCAAAGAGATGTCGGATGATTTTAAACGCAAGCAAGCCAAATTGGTGGCGGAAACATTGGTCAAGCAAGACATTATTATTACAACGGCGCTGATCCCCGGGCGCCCTGCTCCGCTGTTGATTACCGAGGACATGGTGGCCTCGATGAAAGCCGGATCCGTGATTGTGGATTTGGCGGCTCCGCAAGGTGGAAACTGTGCCCTGACCAAAGCCGATGAAATTGTTTCGGTGCGCGGGGTTAAAATCATCGGGTTCAGTAATATTTCGTCCCGTATTGCAACCGACTCGTCGGCCCTTTATGCCCGTAACCTGATGAATCTGGTGACCATCATTGTGAGTGAGGACGAAAAATTATCGCTGAATACCGAAGATGATATTTTAAAGGCCACGCTTCTGACCAAGGATGGAACGATTGTCCATCCCCAATTCCAATAATGTGACATACACCAAGAAAGGGTGCGTTTTTCCATGCAAGATCCATCGATTTCCCTCACCAGCCAAGCCCAGAACCTATCCCGCGCCGCACAGGATTTGTCCGAAAATGCCCATCGATTGGCCATGGATGTGTCCTCTTATAACTTTGTGACCTCGGGCCACGAATCCTTTGTGATGATGGGAATCACGATTTTTGTTCTGGCCTGTTTTGTGGGGTACTATGTTGTGTGGCGCGTGACACCTGCCCTACACTCGCCGTTGATGGCCATCACCAATGCGATTTCATCGGTGATTATTGTCGGGGCCTTGATCGCTGCCGGCCCAAGCGACATGAGTTTTTCCAAAATCATGGGATTTGTCGCCGTAATTTTAGCCTCGATTAATATTTTCGGTGGATTTATCGTGACCCGCCGCATGCTCGCTATGTTTAAGAAAAAAGGATAATCCCTTCCATGGAAACGCTCGCACCTCTGCTCTATCTTGCCTCTTCTGTTCTCTTTATCTTTGCGTTGCGCGGGTTATCGCATCCGGAAAGTGCACGACAAGGATTAAAATTGGGCATGTTCGGCATGACCGTTGCCATTCTAACGACTCTCATGACCCCTGCCATTCCCACATATGATTTGATTGTAGCGGGAATCATGATTGGTGGAACAATTGGAACCATTACGGCCCTGAAAATCGAAATGACCGCTTTGCCGCAATTGGTCGCCGCGTTCCACTCACTGGTGGGCTTAGCTGCTGTGTGCGTCGCCCTTGCTGCCTTCCACAATCCGGCCGCCTATGGCATCGGCACCTTGGGAAATATCCATCTGAGCAGTTTAATTGAAATGTCTCTTGGGGTGGCGATCGGAGCGATTACCTTTACGGGATCCATCGTGGCCTGGGGAAAATTGCAGGGCGTGATCTCGGGAAAGCCCCTCACGTTCTCGGCCCAACATTTGTTTAATGTGTGCTTTGCATTGGTTTTGGTGTTTTTAATCGGGTTGGTGTGCCTGACAGAAAACCCCTATGCCTTCTGGGGGATTATTCTGGTGTCCTTCATTCTGGGAGTGACCCTGATTATCCCGATTGGTGGGGCCGATATGCCCGTGATTGTCTCGATGCTGAACTCTTATTCGGGGTGGGCCGCGGCCGGAATCGGATTTACGCTGCAGAATCCTCTCCTGATTATCACCGGAGCCTTAGTCGGGGCATCGGGCGCCATCCTGTCTTATATCATGTGCAAAGGAATGAACCGCTCCTTCTTGAATGTCGTTCTGGGCGGCTTTGGAAATGACGCGGCGCAGGCCGGTGTCACGACACAAAGCGATAAACCCGCGAAAATAGGATCTGCCGAAGACGCTGCCTTTATCATGAAAAATGCCGCCCGTGTGATCATTGTTCCCGGGTATGGTATGGCGGTGGCCCAAGCCCAGCACGTTGTCCGTGAAATGGCCGATGTTTTAAAAGCCCAAGGCGTCGATGTCCGCTATGCTATTCATCCGGTAGCCGGACGTATGCCGGGTCATATGAACGTGTTGTTGGCCGAAGCCAATGTCCCGTATGACGAAGTCTTTGAATTGGAGGATATCAACCGTGACTTTGCGCAGGCCGATGTGGCCTATGTCATCGGAGCAAATGACATTACCAACCCTGCCGCGCGCAACGATTCCTCCTCCCCCATTTACGGGATGCCGGTTCTGGATGTGGAGCGCGCAAAGACGGTTCTGTTTGTCAAACGGTCGATGGGATCAGGCTATGCCGGTATTGATAACCCGTTGTTTTTTGCCGACAACACCCTGATGTTATTAGGGGACGCCAAAAAGATGACAGAAGATATTGTCAAAGCCATTGAGGCTCATTGAAAAAGGTTAGGGCGTGTCATCCCTTAAGGTCACCTCTAAAAATCGTCATACCAGCGGAAGCTGGTATCTCTTTGATTTCAAAAGATTCAAGATTCCGGCTTTCGCCGGAATGACGGGTTTTTAGAGGTGACCTTAAGCCAAATAAAAAAAACTGTTCATGATTTTTTACGTCCTTCGTTGCCTGTTTTTAGCCACGAATGCACGCGAAGATCACAAAGAGTTTTTATCCCTCCACCCGTCATTCCCTGACTGCGCAGCAGTCTAAGTGGATGCAGAAATGGCATCGTCAAATCCGGAATTTCCCTTCGGCCACATCAAAAAATTACGAAAATTACTTGACAGGCCTCCCGTCTTACAATTATGGTAACGCATATTTTATCCTTCCCCCAACACGGAATACAATCATGGCAACAGAACAACAAAAAAAACACCTCACGGATTTCAAGAACCTCTTATGGGATAAGAACGTTTCAGAATTTAAAAACAAATGGGCAAACTTACCTCAGAACGAGAAATACGACTTATTATGTCTGTCTTTTTCAGAAATTGATGGGAATATTTTCCTGCCAGACTATTTTTTACATTTTGTAATACATAGCTTATGTAATCCTGAGCGTGTCGATATCCCGGGGAATGATCCCGATCTGATCGACTGTGTTCTCTCGGGATTAAATGGAGAACAACGGGTTCATGTGCTTGGCCTATGCGATTCTAATAGAGACACCCCCTTTGATGTTTTCGCTTCTCAATTCGATCTTGAGAAAAACGTTTATACCGATATCTTGCGGAAATTATTCACGGGTCTAACTCCGGCCCAAAAATTTCAGGCCTTAATGCACTCTCAGAAAAGAAAAGGAGCCCCCTTGAAATACGCCATTTTTGTTTCTTCTGAGGCTGTGGCTGTGATCCATAAGGGGCTGAGTGACAGAGATTTCTATGACTTGTCAATAACGGAATCGCGCACTGAGTGGGGACGGAATCCTTTAATATGGATGGTTCGAGGTAATAAGGCTGATCTTATCAGATCAAGTTTGAGCTGCATAACAGGGGAGGAGAGAGTAGCCCTTTTAACAAAACCTGCTGGAAACTTTTCCCTGATTTTGGAGGCTATTAGATGTTGTCCTCCCGAAACAATACGGGTATTGCTCGAGGGGTTAAATGCAGAGGAAGTTGGACGGGTTTATCGTGCAAAAACTCAGGAGGTTTTTTCTCCATTTAATATTATCGTAAGTATGGACGTAGGGACTTCAGATCTCGCACATATTTTTAATACCTCTGCCCAAGGCCCATCTGATCAACCCGTATTGGCTGATGACAACAATCTGGTTGCAACAGATCCTGCGGACATTGAAAATTTCCAAAACAAAGTGTTAACCCTATGCGAGGCCCTTTCTAAGCATGAAACGAATCCTGTAACCCTCATCAAAAATCTCTCCGATCCTGATTTGTGGGCAATCATCGGAGCAAAAGATAATCAGTCTATCAGACCGATTGATCTTGTTATTTCACACAATAATGATCGTATGGATGTTCTTCGTGACATAGCGCAAAGAACCCCTGTTTCGGTTATGAAATCTTTATTGATGAATGAAGAGGGGCATCCTTGTTCTTCTCTACTCGAACTCATAAAACGTCATAATATACTTTACGATTCTCACAATTTCGATGTCGCTATAAGTCGTAATTTGATGGTAAAACATATGTTGCGCGCCTTGTTGAGCAAATTTAATCCAGAAGATCGCCAGGAACTTTTGACAGCAACGAATCCAGATGGCATTTCTATCAAAAATATTATAGAATCGGAAGAGAGGTCTATGATTGCTCTTCGTTCATGTTTTCTCTCCCCGACTTTTCTCTCCCCGACGCCAGACTAACCCTCTTACTCCCCCATCTTTGCGGTTTTGAGGGCGGTGATATCGCGCTTGGACTCGATCCGCAACAAATGGATCTCGGACGATTTTCGATGATGCGCAGATCGCGTGTTTCGGCATAGGTGCGCGCAACATC
>CAZMZK010000050.1:0-9527 GCA_964570705.1 uncultured Micavibrio sp. | reverse complement strand
CCCGGATGGTGGAGGTGTTCGGGATTATCAACGCAACACTGGCCACATTCTCCGATGTCGGGGGCTATGACCAGACATTAAAGTTATCGGTTTGATCGCGGTGTAAAATTTAAGAAACAATGTGACATCGGACTTTAAACCCATGCAGAGCTGTGCCATAAAGGGGTATGAAAACGATTGCCCGCTTTCTTTTGTTTCTTTTTTCCATTGGCTCCATCGGCGCTATCGCTGGTGTTGTTCTGTTTGCGGCCGTTATTTACAAATACGGCCAATCCCTGCCGGATTTTACCAATCTGAAGGATTATAAACCGCCCGTTGTCACCCGCGTCCATGCCGGAGACGGCCGCTTTCTGGCCGAATTCGCCCAAGAACGCCGGATCTTTATCCCTATTCAGGAGATCCCTGACACCGTTATCAACGCCTTTACCTCTGCCGAAGACCAGAATTTTTACAAACACAAAGGCGTTGATGTATTCGCTGTCATGCGGGCCTTGGTCATCAACTTTCGCAATCATGGCGAGGGAAAGCGTCCGGTCGGAGCCTCCACCATTACCCAACAGGTCGCCAAGAACTTCCTGCTGACCAACGAAGTCTCCTATGAACGCAAGATCCGGGAAGCCATTCTGGCCTATAAACTGGAACAATCTTTTCCCAAGAATCGCATTCTGGAACTGTACCTGAACCAGATCTTTCTGGGGCAACGATCCTACGGTGTGGCCGCCGCCGCCCTCAACTATTTCAACAAACCTTTGGGGGAGCTCACCGTGGCCGAGGCGGCCTATCTGGCCGCTTTACCCAAAGGCCCCAACAATTATGACCCCGACACCAAACACGCCGAAGCCGTTGCCCGCCGCAACTGGGTGATTGACCGGATGGCCGAGGATGGTCATATTACAACGGGGCAAGCCCAAGAGGCAAAAGACACCCCCTTGGTAACAATCCCGCGTCAGGATACCGATGTCGTCAACGCCCCGTACTATGCCGAAGAAGTCCGCCGCGAATTGCGCAAAGAATTCGGCGAGGATGGCCTTTATCGTGGAGGCTTATCGGTGCGCACCAGTCTGGACCCGCATCTTCAGGCCATTGCAGAAACAGCTTTGCAAAACGGCCTGATGGCCTATGACCGCAAACGCGGCTGGCGTGGCCCTGTGCAACAGGGTGGAGATCCCACCAATATCGAGTCCACACTGAAAAACGTATCCCGGCCGCCCGCCATGCTCTCCGGATGGTCGTTGGCCATGGTATTGGACAGGAACGGGGCTATTGGCTTTGCCGATTCCACGCATGGCAAACTTTATAAAACCGATCTGGCATGGGTCAAATCACATCCCTTAAAGGTCGGCGATGTGATCATGGTCGAGCCAGCAACCCCCGACAACACACCAGAGGCCAAGACCCCTCCTCCGAATCCCGATGCGCCGAAAGATGCAAAAAAACCAACCCCCGTTGTTTTGGAGAAGGACACATATCGCCTCCGGCAAACGCCCTTGGTTCAAGGCGCTGTCGTGGCACTCGACCCGAATACGGGCCGCGTTCTGGCCATGCAGGGCGGATGGAAATCCGATGGCAATGGCTTTAACCGTGCCACTCAGGCAAAACGCCAACCCGGATCGGCCTTTAAACCGTTTGTTTATCTGGCAGCCCTTGATAAAGGGTTTACCCCATCCTCAATCATTATGGACACCCCGATCACCTTTACGGATACCGCAGGAAATGTGTGGCGTCCCGAGAACTATCATGGCGATTATCTGGGGCCGACACCTTTGCGGGTCGGGGTCGAAAAATCGCGCAACCTGATGACCATCCATTTGGCCCAACAAATCGGGATCAAAACCATTGTCGAATATGCCAACCGTTTTGGCATCGATGACTCGATGCCCGCCAATCTGTCGAATGTTCTGGGGGCTGACGAAACCACCCTTATGCAGCTTACCACAGCCTATGGCATGATTGTGAACGGCGGCAAGAAAATCACCCCGACCTTTATCGACCGGATTCAGGATCGGTCTGGCCAAACCATGAAAAGCGCCGACACCCGCCCCTGTACCGGATGCGGGCCTTTGATCAAATGGGAAAATCAAACCACACCGGATGTTCCGGATACCCGTGAAGAGATTGCCGATCCCCGCACGACCTATCAAATGGTTTCTATTCTGGAAGGGGTTGTTCAACGCGGGACGGCGAAGGCGCTGAAAAGCATTGATCGCCCGCTTGCCGGAAAAACCGGAACGACCAACGACTCCAAAGATGCGTGGTTTATCGGCTTTACTCCCGATATGGTGTTCGGGGTTTTTGTGGGATTTGACGAACCGAAATCCTTGGGCGACAAAGAAACCGGAGCGTCGCTCTCCGTCCCTATTTTCAAGGAATTTATCGAGAAAGCCTTGGAGGGGGTCCCGCCGACACCGTTCCGCGTTCCCAAAGATGTGCGTATGGTGCAAGTAAATGCCCGCAATGGCAAACCCACATCATCCAGCGATCCGGATGCCATTTGGGAACCTTTCCTTGCGGGAACAGAACCCGATAACACCTATACCCCGCAAATGTCATCTCCTGCGGCCTCATCCGCACCGCAAACGTATGACAGCGCAAACGACAACACAAGCGACATCAAGGAGCCGTTGCCTGCCGAGGAGGTTTTGAAACCAAACCCCGACAACGCCACAGAAGATACAGGCGAGGGGACTGGAGGCGTGTATTAAGCGGCGTAGATCGGTGGGGTGAAACCTGGTATAGCGTTCATAATGTGTTTTAATTTGCGATAGCTCTAACAAGAGAATCTTCTGTCACACGGGCGCGGCGTTTCATATTGTCAAAGCTACCATGCCCGGCTCGGGCATGGCCCTCTGTTGTGGTGGCCGCACGATAATACAACATCAAAAAGACCCGAATCGCAGCGGTGAGCGAGGTGTCGTCCATTTTTCGCATGGAAATCAACGAACAAATATTATGGATTGAGGTTTTTTCTCGATCGGCAATATCTTTCAGCGCATCCCACATTTCTGGTTCCAGACGGATAGATGTTCTGTGCCCCCTGATAGTAATGTTCCGGCTAATCAATGTTGATCGGGATTCAATGGATTCTAAGCCGTTGCGAGAGAGTGGGGTGGTGCGAGATGATAAAAGCAATTTAACCTCCAGTATTAATTATCAATCTAATTACAACCAATAGTATGCATGCTTTTGTGTGTAATTGCAACCTGTTATTGTTATTTTTGCGATACTTTTTATTTAAAATACTATTTTTGATTGCATTTTCCGGGGCAAGAATCCGGCGATAGATTCCCATACAAGAGATTGGGGGATCGAATGATCCCGGATGGGAGAAAGCGCCTTGCATAAGTTGCTAAAAAAGTTCATAAATGACAATAATCATTTTCGTGATCCGCATAGGATTCGAAGAAAAATTTCTGGGATAAAGGATATGTGCGATGAGTCAAAATAATTATAAAGCTCTTATGGTGTGTGCGACAGCTCTTTTGGCCTTTATGCCGGTTGGAGTGCATGCACAGTCTGCAGCGAAAACCACCAGCCAATCGGCTGACGAGCTTTTGGCCACGCCTGTGTCCCCGTCAGTATCCGTAGATAGCTCGGTTGTGCCATCATCGAGCGCAGTGACGATTGATCCAACGGCTGTTCCCGACATGGGTGCCGCGCCCGCTGTGGCTGCCCCCACCGCTGCCCCTGTTAATTCCATCATGGCACAGCCAGCAGCAGTCCCAACGGAAGCATCTGCTCCAGAAACTGCTGCCCCAGCAGCAGAAGCCAAAGCCGACGCGGCCCCAGCATCTGATCTTCCTGTGCCAACTGTTGCTGCAAACGAAGCCGTAAAACCGGAAGGTAAAACCCCGGAAGTTAAAACCGAAGTGAAACCAAAGGTTCCTGAGGTGAAAGAGGAAAAACCTCCGGAGCCGATTTTGTCAACGGCCCCTTTGTCCACCGAACCTGCTGCTCCTGTACAAGTGGCTTCGTATAACCCGAACAGCAGTGATCGCATCACGACGTTGCGCGATGCTGTGGCGGTCGGAGTTCGGACAAACCCTGAAACCGAGGCTGTGGCCAATAATCGCCGTGCAACGGATGAAGAATTAAAACAGGCCAAAGCGTTGTATCTGCCATCTGTGGATGCCAAGGCCGATACCGGATATCAAAGTATTTACAGCGATCCGGACAATGCCGCCAAAGGCCATTCGGATCTGTTCCGGACACAGGGATCTTTGACCTTGACCCAGATGTTGTTTGATGGATATTCCACCAAATACGAAAACCAGCGTCAATTCCACCGTGTACGTTCGGCATCTCACCGCGTCAAAGAGTCGGCGGAATATAACGGATTGAATATTGTTGAATATTATCTGGATGTATTGCGTCAACGCGAATTGTTGCAAATTGCCGAAGAAAACCTGAAACAGCATCAGGAAATTATGGGCCAAATTCAGGAAAGCGCCGATGCAGGTCGCACGACACAGGCCGATGTGGAGCAAACCAAAGCGCGTTTGAATGCGGCGGAAGCTCAAGAAGCGGCTGTCCGTGAGTCCTTGAATAACGCAGAGGCCAATTACCGGAAGATTGTCGGAGATACAGCTCAACCGGATATTCAGGTGCCAGTGGCTCCGCGTCAATTGTTGGAACAAGATCTGGAATCAGAAATTAAACAAGCCCTGACCCACAGCCCGACTTTGGATATCAAAGAAGCGGATGTGAATGTGGCCGAGGCGGAACGTTTGGGCACCAAATCCACGATGTATCCGAAAGTGGATTTCCAGGCAGGGGCCGCCGCCGGTAGTAATCTGGATGGGGTCGAAGGACGCACCCAATCGGCATCGGCTCTGGTTGTGGCCAATTGGAATCTGTATCGCGGAGGCGGGGATGAAGCCCGGGCGCGCGAGTATGTCTATCGCTATGCGCAAGCAAAAGATGAACGCAATGCCGCTGCACGTGCTTTGGAGCAAGATGTGCGCCACACATGGGCAAGCATGGTGTCGGCAGGTGATCGCGCAACCGCTTTCAAAAAACAAGCGGATGCAAACGCGATGGTGGTTCAGGCGTATAAAGACCAGTTCAATCTGGATCGTCGTACGTTGCTGGACGTTCTGGATTCCCAGAATGAATGGTTCGTCTCGCGGAGCAATGCCATTAACAACGGCTATCTGGAAATGTTTGCGGTTTATCGGTTGTTGGCGTTACGAGGGGATTTGCTCCCTGCTTTGGGTGTGGCTTATCCTATCGAGGCTGATCCCGCATATACCGCATATCACAAAGGTTACAAAAGGTAAGGTCGCGTCATGGATGCACCCTATGATAAAGACGCTGCCGCTCCGGCGGCGTCTTCTTCGTCTCAGAGAGTTGGCAATGAACCGGCTGAGGTCGATAAAGAGGTCAATAAAGAGTTCGATAATTGGCCTTTGGAAGCCGATCGTATGGCCATTCATTCGCCTTTGGTGGAATGTCTGCGGTTGTTGGCGGGGCATTATGGGCGCCGCACCAGTGAAAATGCGCTGACAGCAGGTTTGCCGATTCCTGCCACGGGAATAACACCCGCCTTGTTTGAACGGGCGGCGTTGCGGGCCGATATGAATGCACGGCTGATCGAACGGTCTTTGGATGGGCTGGCCATTGCCCCCAACATGCCCTGTATTCTGGTTCTGGATCATAAACAAGCCTGTATTCTATGGGATGTGTCATATCCCGAAGATCGTGCGCCGAAGAAAGAGGCCGGACATGCGGCCGAGATTGATCCGGAAACTCTGTTCATCGTGCAATTTCCCGAAGAACCGGATGATCGCAAAACGTTGACCTTTACCCAATTAAAATCCCTTTACAGCGGATATACGTTTTATGTGCGGCCTGTCGCACGGGTGGATGAACGGGCAGGGCCCGCGGTGATTGATACCGCGCGCGACTGGTTTTGGGGAACACTTAAAGAAAACTGGAGCATTTACCGCGAAGTGATTTTGGCAACTGTCATGATCAACTGTTTCGCTTTGGTCAGTACGCTGTATATCATGAATGTGTATGACCGCGTGATTCCGAACAGTGCCTATGAAACCTTATGGGTGTTATCGCTCGGGGCCTTGATTGTATATTGTTTTGATTTTGCAATTAAAAATATGCGGTCATATTTTCTGGATATTGCCGGACGCAAATCGGATGTCAAAATATCGGCCAAATTATTTGAACAATTATTGGGCATGACGTTGACCGCACGTCCGGCCAGCGCGGGCGTGATGGCCAGCCATATGCGCGAATTTGAAACCATTCGCGATTTCTTTACCTCGGCCACCATGACGGCTCTTGTGGATTTGCCGTTTTCATTGTTCTTTATCCTGATTATTGCCGTGATTGCCGGGCCATTGGCTCTGATCCCTCTGGTCGCTATTCCGATCGTGATGTTTGTCGGATGGATTTTGCAAAAGCCTATGGCGCGGATTACCAAAGAATCCATGCATGAAAGCGCTCTGAAAAATGCCTTGTTGTTTGAAACCATTACGGGGCTGGAGACGATCAAAACGCAAGCGGCGGAAGGCCATGTCCAGCGTCGTTGGGAAGAGTTGAGCGAAAAAGGATCGCGCACCACTGTCCGGTCAAAACGTGTGGCGGCCTTCGCATTGAATTTTTCGATGTTTATGCAGCAAATCACGACGATTGCGATGGTGATCGCAGGCGTTTACATGATTTCCAATGCCATGATGACCCAAGGCGCCTTGGTCGGGTCCGTGATGTTGGTTGGGCGTGCCTTGGGCCCGCTATCGCAAGTGGCGGGATTATTGACCCGTTTTAACCAAAGCTGGCAATCGTTGAAGCATCTGGAAGATTTGATGCGGCGTCCGGTCGAACGGCCTGCTGACAAACATTTTATTTCCAAACCCCGCATTGATGGAAAAATCGAATTCCGTGATGTCGTGTTTAAATACGAAGGGCAAAGCCACCCTGCGTTGAAAGGATTGAAATTTACCATTGAACCAGGCGAACATGTCGGGATTATCGGGGCTGTGGGGTCGGGAAAAACGACTTTGGCGCGGTTGTTGGTCAATTTGTACCAACCGGAAAGCGGGGCGGTGCTTTTGGATAATACCGATGTGCGCCAGATTGATCCGGGTGATTTGCGGCGGAGCATTGGGGCCGTCCAACAAAGTCCGAATTTGTTTTACGGGTCGGTGCGTGAAAATATTACGATGGGGCATGAAACGGCTCCGGAACGGGCCGTTGTTTGGGCTGCGGAATTGGCGGGAGTCATGGAATTTCTGCGTGATTCCGAAAAGGGATTGGATACCCAGGTCGGCGAGCGGGGAGAAGCTTTGTCTGGTGGACAGCGGCAGGCCGTGGCGATTGCTCGGTCTCTCTTGTACGATCCGCCCGTTCTGGTTCTGGATGAACCAACGGCCTCTATGGATCCCACATCGGAGATGCGCTTGCGGGAAAAGTTGAAAACCTTGTCCCAGGGAAAGACAACCATTCTGATTACGCACAAGGGCGCGATGCTGGATTTGGTGGACAAATTGATCCTGATGGATCGTGGGCATATCATTGCCTATGGGCCACGTGACGACATTGTCCGGCGGTTGCAAAATCGGGAATTCAATGCCCGAACGGGTGAGGCATCATGATGAACGACAAAAAACAAAACAGCACCGATGATCTGAATATCAACAATGCCTCTGATTGGAACCGGCTGCGTCAAGGATGGCAACGGGGATGGATGCGTGACCAATCGGATCGCGTTCAGGCCTATGCAGATCGGTATTTTATGACAGATGATGAATTGCCGTTGCATCGGCATATCATTCTGGTTGGATTGTTTGCCTTTTTCTGTGTTTTTGTTGTGTGGGCATCGTTTGCCTCCCTCGATGAGACTGCGCGTGGCGAGGGTCAGGTCATTCCTGCCGGAGAAGTGCAGGTGATCCAGAATCTGGAAGGCGGGATTGTCGATTCCTTTATGTTCAAGGAAGGCGATAGCGTTAAAAAAGGCGATGTCATTATGCGCTTGCGCGATGTCGGGGCGCAATCGGATCTGGGATCGAATGAAGCCAGATATCTGGGGTTGGTGGCTGCGATTACGCGGTTGCAGGCCGAAGTGGACGGAAAAGACAGCGTCGTATTTCCGGATGAGGTCATGAAAAAAGCTCCGCAAAGCGTGACCGAAGAATTGAATGCGTTTCGTGCCAATAAAGAAAAATTGCAAGGGCAATTGTCGGTTCTGGAACAGCAATTGTCCCAACGGAAACAAGAAGTCAGCGAATTAACCACCAAGTCGAATGATCTGGCGGGGGTTATCCGTTTGTCGCAACAAGAGCGCGATATGACGGCGCCGTTGGTCGAAAAAGGATCCGCGCCACGGATCGAATTGGTACAATTGGATCGTGGGATCAAGGAAAAACAAACGGAATTAAATGGTGTGCGGGCGGCTATTCCGCGGGCCAATGCCGCGATTTCCGAGGCTCAGGCGCGGATTGCCGAAATGAAGAAAACCTTTATTGCCGAAGTCCAAACCGAATTGACCACCAAGACGGCGGAAATGAATACCGTCAAACAAACCTTGGGGGCTTTGGAAGATAAAAAAGACCGCACGGATATTCGATCTCCTGTCAATGGAACAATCAAGGATTTCAAAATCAATACGGTGGGCGGGGTTGTGCGTGCCGGAGATCCGATCGCAGAGATTGTCCCCGTGGACGATAATTTATTGGTCGAGGCCAAAATCCGTCCGTCCGATATTGCGCGGTTGCGTCCGGGAATGTCGGCGATGGTCAAAATAACCGCCTATGACTTTACCATTTATGGCGGGTTGAAAGGGGAAGTGTCGGATATTTCGGCCGATACGATCAAAAATGAAAAAGGCGAATTCTTTTATCGGGTGAAGGTGCGCACCAAACAAAATTCATTGACCCGCAAAGGCGAGACATTGCCGATTATTCCGGGGATGGTCGCAACGGTCGATATTCAAACGGGTAAAAAAACGGTGATGGAATATTTGATGAAGCCGTTTTTGAAAACCATTGAAAATTCGATGAACGAGAAATAGGGAAGGGTTCTTTTATGCCATATTCCTCCGGACATACGTCATTGGGTGTGATCGATATTGGATCGAATTCGGTGCGGATGGTCATTTATGATCTGGCTCATAATCCGCCTGTCAAAATTTTTAACGAAAAAGTCATTTGTCCTCTCGGGAAAGATCTCGGGACAACCGGATATGTGAATGCCGAGGCAGCGTCTTCGGCGTTCAAAGCCTTGCAGGCCTATAAACTTCTCTCGGAAGTGTATCATGTGAAAGATCTGCTTGTGGTGGGGACGGCGGCGTTGCGTGATGCGGTGGATGGGGCCGATTTTATCGCCCGTGTATCCTCTGACATTGGTTTAACCATCCGGATTATTACCGGAGATCAGGAAGCAACTTATGCAGCACGGGGAGTGCTGATGTTTGATCCGGCTGCGGACGGGGTGGTGGCTGATTTTGGTGGTGGTTCCCTCGAATTGGCGCGGGTACAGACGGATGATGTCCAGGATACGATCAGTCTGCCGATGGG
>CAZMZK010000049.1:0-9748 GCA_964570705.1 uncultured Micavibrio sp. | reverse complement strand
CATGGTCGCTCTCGCTTTTCTGGCCTTATTTATCAAAAGATCATGAACAGGTTCTGACATGTATATCTCCTATATCTCCCTTGTTGTGTTTTTTGTTTATGGTAACAAGCGCGCGGTGTCAAGATTTTAAAAAAACGATCCACTTTCCACGCCCTAACGCCCGATAAAACGTTGGGGGGCGTCCTGAATAATACGGGAGGATCCGTTGGAAATTTCCAGGATAGCCAATCCACGATCCGCCAGCCCGTCTTCGCTAAAGCGGAAAATGCCGTCAACTCCGGCAAAGCCGTTCGGGTTGGTTAATGTGGCGCGGCTGAACCCGTTTCCGGATTTGGCCAGAACGACCGACAAAGCGGTGGCGTCATAGGCCAGAGATGCCAAGCGTGGTGCGGCAGATCCGTATGTGTCCATATACCGTTTTTCAAACCGGCCGCGCAGACGTGGGGACGACGCGGCATACCACGCACCTTGCAATCCGGATAATTTTGCGACATCCGGTTGGTCCCATAATCCGGTTCCCAGACGCTTGGCGATGGTGGATGGAATACCCGCAGAGGTTAATGTGTTGGAAATTTTGTGCGATTCTGTGCCGGAGGCTGCAATCAATACCGCATCGACACCGGATTTGAGGGCCGTAAAATCTGCCTCGGATGGTAGGGTTCCGGTGGTATAACGGACGATGGCAATATTGCTGAGCCCCAGTTTCTGGACAGACGCCACATAGGTTACGGCCGCTGAGTCGCCATATACATCACGTGCAGCGACCAAGGCCACGCGTTTTAATCCCGATGAAGCCGCATAGTCAAGAATCGAACGAATTTGGGTCTGCGGCATAAATCCCATCAGGAAGGAATTTCCCATGGCGGCCGATGTGTCGGTGGAAAACGAAACCACCGGAACCCCTTTTTGCAGGGCAATGGGCGCGACGGTTTTGGTGTCGGTCGAGAAAACAGGCCCCAGCACCAAAGTGGCTCCCTTATTCAGAACGTTCCGCACAGCTTGTTCTGCGCCTGCGCCGGTATCTTCCGGAAGCAATTCAAAGACTGAAGTTGCGTTCAGATCAAACATGGCCAATTGGGCGGCATTCAACATGGCTTGGCCAGTCTCGGCTCCTTTTCCGCTCAAAGGAAGAAGAAGGCCAACCTTGGTTTGTTGCGATATCTTGGTCACATCGGGAACGGGAACGGCTCCGCTTGTGTCTGTTGCTGGCGCCGATGCAGGGGGCACGACGGCTGTTTCCGATGCGGGTGCTGTTTTTTTGGAGGTTGCTTCCCACGGAGATCCTTTTATATCTGCGCATCCTGCCAATGTCAGGAGTGTTGCGCCCAATAAAACGACATGACCAACAGAAAGCAGATTGCGCCGCATGAAAAGCTCCCTTAATGTGAGGCTCGATAGATGTGAAGTCTTTACCCTACACAAAATGATGCGGCGATGCCAGACCCTTTCTATAGTTTTACCGATGTTCCAACCCCTTCCTTAAAAGCGGGGCTTTATCTGGTGGCCACGCCGATTGGCAATTTGCGGGATATGACGTTGCGCGCCATGGATACGTTGGCGGCGGCAGATATTGTCGCTTGTGAAGACACGCGGGTGAGTGGAAAATTGTTCCAGGCGTTAGGATTTAAGCCAAAATTGATGGCCTATCACGATCATAACGCCGATGAAAAACGCCCCTATATCCTGTCCCAGATTGCGGCTGGAAAATCCGTTGCCTTGATCAGTGATGCCGGTATGCCTTTGATTTCGGATCCCGGCTATAAATTGGTGCGGGACTGTTTGGCGGCGGGTGTATATGTCACCAGTCTGCCAGGAGCCAATGCACCGCTGATGGCCTTGCAATTATCGGGGTTGCCCAGTGACCATTTTTCGTTTCTGGGATTCTTGCCGTCCAAAACCAAGGCACGGCGCGATATGCTGGAAACATGGAAAACTGTGCCCTCCACGTTGATTATTTTTGAAAGTGCCGCCCGTCTGGAAGACAGTTGCGCCGATATGTTGGCGGTTCTGGGCGATCGTTCGATGACCCTGACCCGCGAGCTGACGAAAAAATTCGAAGACATCTGGCCATCCACGATCGCAGGGATATTGGCGCGTATCCAGGCCGATGGCCCGCCAAAGGGCGAGATTGTTCTGGTCGTTGGGCGTGGGGACACTCAAGAGACCTCCTCGATTGATCTGGATGTGTTATTGATGGCAGCCTTGCAACGCACTTCGTTAAAAGAAGCGGTGAGCGACATTGTGGCGGCCACAGGTCTTCCGAAAAAGCAGGTCTATGCGCGGGCGTTGGAGCTGAAAGATCGTGCGGTTCTCGCATAAAAGCGAGAATAAATACGGAAATAATCATTGACATAAGCTGCGACAATTGGATAGGGTTCCGCTCATTAAATAAACTGTGTGTGCGGAGTGGCGGTGTATGTCGGAATTAACATATTTTCATAATGTTTTTAATCACTGGAAGATTTCTATCAGTGCTCAGGATTTTCAGGATCATTGGGAAGATTCGTTCAAAAAAGCCTTTTCCGTAGAGGAGATGACTTTTCTGCTTTATTCTGCAAGCAAATTATTTTCTCAAAAAAAAGATGGATACTATGTGTTTAAGACTCCTCAGGATCTATATACAGCGCGTGATTATTTTAGCAATCAAGTAAAAAACTGCGAGGCTTTGCTAGAAGAGGATTTGCTAGAAATAGTGGCCAAAGGTTCTCCTCTTGAGCCGCAATCCATTATTTTTCTGATAAAAACGTACAATATGGTGCAAATTCATCCCTCATCGGGGATGCAAGAACTCTTGATACAGCAAAGCCAAGCGACGTTGGGACTCTTATCTTTTCGTGATCAACGTTATATATTGCGCAATTTGGTGGGGATTGGTGTCTATCCGGGAGATGCGTGGATTGAGGCATGGTATTTTGCTTTTACAAAGAAAGCTTCAGAACAAAATCCTACACGAGAAGACCTTCTGGACGTTCTTTATTACATGACGATCATGGATTATATGCGGACAATGCAGGGGGAAAATTCGGAATCCTCTCCTTGTCGTCAGATTACAACCGGCATGCTGGATGCTTTTCGGGACGAGACTTTGTCAGGAAAAATTGTAGATTCCGCAATTTATTATCCTGCGAATTATTATGGGTATGAGTTTATAAAGGGGGCCAAATTACGGGTTGATCGTAAAGGAGAGGGGGCTGAAGATAATTGGTTTCAAAGGGATGTCGCAGCACGAGGATTGATTTTCTTATCCGACTTAACAACAAAAGATAATGCAACATTAACGGGTGTGTTTCAGGTGTCTGAGAATGGAGCACCGCGTTCTGTTATATGCCGGCTGGACGGACGGCCATCTTTGATCACAGATGTTTCACAGGATAGGGGGCTTTATGCCCCACAAATTGCATTTAAGGGAGCCGTTCTTAATTTACTCAGTCCGGAAAAAATGGTGCTGTCTATTCCATACACTTTTCTATGTCGTGTGGCTGGACTGTCGACAAACCAATTGATGGAGAAATTATTAGACGGTGTGAAGAACATAGGTCCGGGGCATTATGTGCTGCATCCTGATGGATTGCGCCCGGCACAGGAGGCAGGGGCGTGGGAGTTTCCGATTTCGTCCCCAAGGCATCCATAAAAACAGCCTTCCGTAAGGGAATATGGAACAATTTAATTTATCAAGTATCGAGGAGTAGGAATATGGGAGTAGGTGAAAATTTTTTTGATGAGTGGGTTCGTCAACGGAATGACCATTGCAGCGCTGGTTTTGATGATTTTAGAAGTGCTTTTGATGAGGCTTGTCAGCACGGCATTAGTTCCCACCTGCTTTTCTCTGCGGCCAAATTGTGTTCCCGCAACCGGAAGGGCTGGTTTTTTGCATCCCATGACGATCTGAGGGTCGCACGGTTGCATATTTATACGGCATTTTCTTCTTATGTAAGAGGGTGTGTGGAACGAAAAATTACACGAGTTAATTGTATACAGTCTGTAGCGGTTTCGGATATGTTACAAGTCAAGGAGTGTGAAGATATCCGGCACGCTCTTCTGGACATGACCCTCGGGGTAATGAATGACGTGTATCCCTCTAATCTTATAAATTTTCTGAAAGAAAAAGCTTCACAGGGACATTATCCCGGTGACGACTGGATGTGGGATTGGGGGGCTGTCATTGATCAAAAATTTGATTCTTTTTCAGACCAAGAAATATTGGATATTGTAAACTGTTTGGCTATGCTTGACTTTTTTCGTTCCAAGGCCGGAATAGAGGGGGCATCCCCCTGTCGTCAGATGGGGCTGGGGCTTTTGGAAATCATGGATAGCTGCGCAAAAGAGGTTTTCTCTGAAAATATTATGCCCCCCCAGATAGCGGATGCAGCACTTTGGTTTGATTATACATTTCAGCATTCTTTCTCTGAATATGAATGTTATAACAATAGGGCATCACTTCTGGAAAACCGTTATAAAGGTGCGTTCTCTCACGGAGGACTTCTTCTGGAAGAGAGTGCTGGGACCGGTCAGAAAGAAATAGATATTTGTGGAAGTTTTTATCGTGCCAGTAAAGGGGCCAATAATAATGCCGGTCGCCTTGGGATTGAAATTGATGGAGGGGGACATTTTCTCTTGCATCCGGATGGTACAGGCATGACATATGATGGAAGAAGCCAGTACCAGCAAGCTTTGCAACATAAGCGCAAGGGAACCCCTGATCGTGTTATTCATATTCCGGACCCTTTATTCGAAAGATGGGGAGAGAGAAGATTTTCAAAAGTGGCCACCAATGTTCTCGATGCCGTAGGTGATTTGGAACGTGGTTCTTATATTTTTCATGGGAGAAAGGATTTCCGGAGGATCGCTGATCCAAACGCCATGTCTTTCAATATATGGCATCTTTTTATGAAATGACTTTGAAACATGCGTACAAAATATAGGTCACCTCTAAAAACCCTTATCGTCATACCAGCGGAAGCTGGTATCTCTTTGATTTCAAACGATTCAAGATTCCGGCTTTCGCCGGAATGACGGGTTTTTAGAGGTGACCTTTAGCCGAAGTCGGGTGAGGGGGTATTTCATAACGCCATCAAAAAATTGGCTCATTTTATATGACATAAGCCATAGCTGTGATATCTGCTTATTTGAATGTACCACATCCGGATATTTCATCTTATTTTCCAATCAATTTTTAGATATTGTTTAATATATGTCAATAAACAGGGGGATATACTGGAAATATGGTAATGGTCTAATAAACAATAAAAAATCTTGAGGGCGTCTATAATGTCACAAAAGCATCGCACGACAGCGGTCATCACCGCTTTGAAAACAGAGCTGGAAACCGCACAAAAAGTAGCCAAACATTGGGAGGTTTTAGCAACCACCGATGATCTCACGGGACTTCATAACCGTCGCATGTTAGGCGAAGTCGATAAACGGATCGAAGAACGCCGTTTAGCATCCTCGGAATATCAGGATTTGACATTGCTTTTTATTGATCTGGATGATTTCGGGCAATTAAACAAAAAATACGGAGATAATATCGGGGATGATGCGTTGCGCTTGCTGGGTGAGACGATCCGCCAGAATATTCGCAAGAATGATATCGCCATTCGCAAAGGTGGCGACGAGTTTGTTATCATTTTAATGGGAAGCACACCAGAACTGGCCAGTCAGACCGTTGTAAAACGTTTGCAATTACTGCTCGATGGGGCTTTGTCGGTACGAGTGAGCGATCATTTGATGGTGCCCATTCGTGGTAGCATCGGGGCTTTTGAATATAATCCCTATGTTCCTTTGGGAGATAACCTAAAACATGCGGATACGTTAATGCGTCTCCAAAAAATGGAACGTAAGGCGGATAAGGCCCGGGATGTTTCTGCGGGGAGAGTGGATGATCTCTCATTTCAAAATTGCAGGGCCGTATAACGTTTTCTCGGATATCTTTCTTATAAAATTCTCTTTCAACAATAGAGTGGGCCTCGGTAGCGGATTTCTATTGCCAAAGAGGCCTTATTCAGGCCATGTTTGGTGGTAGTAAAACGAAAGGCCCGAAAAATGAGATTCCAGATTAATGTCGATTGCACCCCCGAAGAAGCCCGCGAATTTTTTGGCTTGCCCGATATTCTTCCCATGCAACAAAATCTGATGGAGATGGTCTCGCGCCGTTTGTCGGAAAACATTCAAACCATGGAACCCGAAGCCTTGATGAAAACATGGGTTCCCGCCCTGTTTCAGGGATGGTCGGATATCCAATCCCAATTCTGGAACCAGATGACACAAATGGGCGGCAAAATGGGAGCGCCTAAAATGGATTTCAATTTTAATCCATCGTCAAAACCCAAACCCAAAACAGATGACGACGAAGACGAGGACGAAGATCCTCCT
Source organism: uncultured Micavibrio sp. (assembly GCA_964570705.1). GTDB lineage: Bacteria > Pseudomonadota > Alphaproteobacteria > Micavibrionales > Micavibrionaceae > UBA1573. The sequence goes on along the minus strand of CAZMZK010000049.1, from coordinate 3,376 downwards.
TACAAACCACGTCCCTCTGAGAAAAAGAAAAAATAGGCCGTCATAATGCAGGATACGATTTACGCCCTCTCAACACCGGCGGGTCGTGGCGGTGTTGCGGTGATCCGGGTATCTGGCCCTGCGGCATGGGATGGGTTGGCAGCCTTAACCCCGCACCACCCGTTGCCGGAACCGCGCAAAGCGTCTACCCGCACCTTGGTTCACCCCTCAACCGGCGACATGCTGGATCATGCTATGGTCATCGGTTTCCGTGCCCCCGCCAGTTTTACGGGGGAGGATTGCGTCGAATACCACGTGCACGGCGGCCCCGCCATTGTGGACGGGATGTTAAAAGCCCTGGCAAGCCGCCCCTATCATCGCTTGGCCGAACCGGGGGAATTTACCCGCCGCGCATTTGAACATGGCAAAATGGATTTAACCGCCGCCGAGGCGGTTGCCGACTTGATCCATGCCGAAACCGAAAGCCAACGGCTTCAGGCTCTGAAACAAATGGACGGTGCCCTTTTCCGCCTCTACGAAGGATGGAAAGAACGGATTGCCCGTTTATTGGCGTTGATGGAGGCGGATCTGGATTTTTCCGATCAGGATCTCCCCGATGATTTATTGCTGAAAGTCCGCCCCGATGTGTCGGACATCATGGATGAAATCTGGGTCCATTTGCACGATGGACGGCGCGGAGAATTGCTGCGCGATGGATTCCGTCTGGTGATTCTGGGGGCTCCGAATGCCGGAAAATCGTCCTTGCTCAATCGTTTGGTGCAACGCGACGCCGCTATTGTCTCCCCGATTGCCGGCACCACCCGCGATGTCATCGATGTTCACCTGAATCTGGGAGGGTTTCCCGTCATTCTGGCCGATACCGCCGGATTACGCCCCGATCAATTGAGTGACGCCCAACAGGGACATGACAGCATTGAAATGGAAGGGATCAACCGTGCCATGCGCCGCGCCGAAGAGGCCGATCTCAAGGTATTGGTCTTTGATGGCACCTGTGCGCCCGATCCACATACACTGGCCCTGATTGATGACAAATCCGTGGTGGTCATCAATAAGACAGACCAGATCGATCAAAAAGACGGGATGCAGGATCCGGATAAAATTTATATGTCCGCCAAAACGGGCGACGGAATCGATCGTCTGGTGACTTGCCTGATTGAGCGGATGAAATCCTGTGTCGGCGGATCGGACACTCCGGCCTTGACCCGGGCGCGGCACCGTCAGGCCCTGGAAAACACCTATGCCTGTCTGGAACGGTCGATGACAGCCCCCTTGCCGGAATTGGCCGCCGAAGATTTACGCCTATCCGTGCGGTATTTGGGCAGCCTGACCGGCCGTGTGGATATCGAAGACCTGCTGGATATGATTTTCCGTGATTTCTGCATCGGGAAGTAAAGAGATAAAAACCGTCATCCTTGGACAAAATAACACTTGCATGGTAATGCGTTTTACATTAACATAATAAAAATTCAAACAAGACAAAAAATGAGGTGTGCAATGTGTGCGATGAAAAGAAGCTTCAATCAGAATAAACAGCCTATGACAGACGATGTTATAACTTTTGAGGATATGAGAGATTTTGTAGTGGAAACGTCTCTAAGTATAGCAGATGCGAATGCCCCATCTTATTTCAAGATGGTTCAAGACAAAATGCGCGAATTGGAGTTTGACGAAGACGACCAAAATGCTGTTATGGCTGTTATGGCAGGATATCTAGAAGACAGAAGGACTGGACAAGCTCTTTTTGAATTAGCTGTAACATATATGGTTACACATACACGTGATGAGGGCGAACGAGAATCTTGGGCGATCTTGTTGCCAAAACAAGAACTGGCGAGAGTGGAAGATTCTAACGGTCCTAAGCCAGCGTGTCAATAATCCGGTTCGGGAAGATTTTGCGTTCGAGTTCGCTGTCACGGAAAACCAAAGACGGGGTCATGATGTCGCTGCATTCTTCCAGAATCTGGCGCAAATGGGCCTCATTGACCGGATCGGGAATGTGACGGAATTCCGGCGTATAACAGAGGGTTCTGGCCAACGGGGCCAGATAAGACCCGCCTTCGGGCAGGCGTGAGATATTCAACACATCGTCGCCTGTCAACATCGCAATCCCGCACACATCCTGAATGGACCGTTGCAAACGGGAATCCATGTCATCCAATGTCCGGTTATCGCATTCGGCCAACACATGATCCGATCCCATCCATGTCAGGAAGGTTTGCGCCAATCCAGCCGGAAACGATTCGTCCTCCCAGAAATGTCCGGCAGCCACAGCCACATCCCCCAGATGTCCGGCAATCAATGTCCGCCATAACCCGCAGAATCCATCATCCCGCAAATCCCAGAACATACGCAGAGTCATAATATCCATATCGGCGCGGCGCAGACGTTCAAAGAAAATCTGGTCATCGGCCGTCAAATCATTGCGTGTGCGTACGCCGTTCATATCTTGCCAGATCATGCGCAACCCGCGTGCCAGATTGGTCAGGAATTGCAACCGGTCATGATAGGATTTCGACAACACAGCCGCCGACGGAGTCCCGCGTGGCAGAATCAGAATCCGCAATTGCGGATCAATAATCGGATGACCGTCATCAATATCATCCACTTCCAATGACCAATCTTCAAAGCGGGCATCAAACGCCATCGCGCGCCCCAAGGACGATTGGCATAAAATCGACAAGCCCCAGATCAGGGCATCTTCATCGCACGCAAAAGCTGTGGCAGCCAGAACATAGTCCGGAGACACATCATCGGCATCATTCTGTTGCTGTTGCACCAGACGCAACAAATCCTCGAGCGCATACGCATCCCCATCTTCGAACAACATCCCGTCATTCTCGCTATCGCTGTCATAGCGGTCATCAAAAAGAAAATCATGATCAAGATTGTCGTCAAAGTAATGCATAGAAACCAACAGATAGAAATAAAGAGAAACGGCGAACGCCAAAGGGAAGAGACAAAAGAGAAAGGGACAGAAACCGACAAAACGAATCTTGTCTTATTCTATCCATCCTCACTCTGCCTGATAAGTATTAATAACATCTTTTTAAAATTACCATAATTTTTAAAAAAGAGGCGGGACACCGTCAATTTTTAAGAGACGACAAGACACAGCACATAATTGCGGATGAGACAAACTTCCCCCTTCACCCTCCGGTGGATACAAGGTATATAGGAAGAGATAAACATTCCCATTACGGGCGGATGACACACGCCAAAGGACATAACGAAAAATGACATACGAAATTATTACCCATGAATATGATGTTGTGGTTGTTGGCGGGGGTGGGGCCGGTTTGCGGGCCGCCATGGGCATGTCACAAAAAGGGTTGAAAGTCGCCTGTTTGTCCAAAGTATTCCCCACACGGTCGCATAC
>CAZMZK010000048.1:0-10124 GCA_964570705.1 uncultured Micavibrio sp. | reverse complement strand
TACTCATATAGCCTACGTCAAATAAAATGAGCTTATTTTTATGAACTCGCCCCCCTCACCCGATTTCGGCTAAAAACCTTTGGTTTTAAGCCTTCTTAGCCCTCTCCCCCCCGGGGAGAGGGAGGGGTGAGGGGGAAAATTCCCAGTTTAAATTTGAATCATTTTATTTGGATTCTGCTATATCGCTTATCCCAGCCATCACAGATAGGAAGAAGTTTTCCATTAGAAGCAAGGCAATACGCCCCAACCTCTGCATCATCCACCGCCACAAGGAAACTATCCCAAAAACCTCGATTTTCATATTCTTGATAAAAACATCTATTGAAATGCGCACAAGGCTTTTATCGGCATTTCCTTTTTGGATAAGAGCCGTTTGAAAAATTGTAGAACCATTTAAATAAACTTTATGATCATCTGCCCCGTGCACAAAATGGGTAGGACCATCACACTCCACAAAAAATGTGGCCTGTCCAAATGTGGCAGACAGATCTACAATATGATTAGGGGTTTGGATCGAAACGCCACTGTTAACAGAAGCACCAGAGTTTCTTAATTCCTCAGCCACATCACTTTCAAAAATTGATGAAGTATCAGGCTCAGAAGGACGTGCATATGGAGTCTTTCCTTTGAACCACAAAATGGCATCTGATAACATCGCTTTACAATCAACATCCGTTACGGAAGCAATTTTTGATCTTATGCTGCCATCATTTAACAGCTCTGAAAATAGCGAACCAAAAGAATATGGTTTTGAGACATGGTGATGCACGGACAAGCAATCAATCACCGCCAATGATCGCATAAGCAGAGTGCAATTGGTGAGGGGAAAAAGAGCTCCGAGAACTACGAATCCCAGCCTCCATTGCTTTTAATAATATAACTATTTTTGGCTGCATGTTCCCTCCTACACAGATTTCGGAAATCATACACGCCATTTAGAGATTATGTAAATAATTTTTATAATATTTTATCGGTATTTAACCACGCCCCATAATGAAGATGATGCCACAGATACTCCGTCAATTGCCTATGGACAGGAGGGAGTCTTTCGGCTAAAGATCTCCTATCATTTAGAATAAGGATATAACTATGGTTTCTGCCGTTGAACAACTCTCGAAAAACGCGAATTGGAGCGCTTTCTCCAAAGCGACCGAACTCAAAAAACGCATCTGGTTTGTCGTTTGTGCGTTGTTGGTGTATCGCTTGGGAACCTATGTTCCTATTCCCGGAATTGATCCGCATGCGTGGGATGCCATTTTCAAACAAAAGGGCGGCGGATTGCTGGACATGTTCAACATGTTTTCGGGCGGATCGCTCAAACGGATGACCATTTTTGCTCTGTCGATTATGCCGTATATTTCGGCATCGATTATCGTGCAATTGGCGACCGCCATTTCGCCAAAACTGGAAGCCTTGAAGAAAGAAGGCGAAGCCGGACGTCACAAGCTGAACCAATATACCCGTTTCCTGACCGTACTGCTCGCAAGTGTGCAAGCTTACGGATTGGCTGTAGGGCTGGAAAACCTACAAGGAGATCAAGGCTCTGCCGTCATTGACCCCGGGATGTTCTTCCGTGTGTCAACCGTTATTACCGTGGTTGGCGGGACGGTCTTCCTGATGTGGCTGGGGGAACAAATTACGGCCCGTGGCATTGGCAATGGGACGTCGTTGATTATTTTCTCGGGGATTGTGGCCGGTTTACCCCATGCCTTGGTCAGTTTGCTGGAGTTGGGCCGTGAAGGGCAATTTTCCTTCCTGGGTCTTTTGTTAATTTCGGCGATGGTAATTGGAACAATCGTTCTGATCGTGTTTATGGAGCGGGCACAACGTCGTGTATTGGTGCAATATCCAAAACGTCAGGTCGGGCCACAGCAAATGACGCAAGCCACACAGAACCACTTGCCATTGAAATTGAATATGTCGGGTGTCATTCCGCCAATTTTCGCTTCGTCTTTGCTGTTCCTGCCGATGACGATTGTCGGGTTTTCCGGAGCCGATGCGGGCGACGGATTCCTTGCAGATTTGTCGCGTTACATGACGACCGGACATCCGGTGCACATGGCGGCGTATGCGTTGCTGATTTCGTTCTTTGCGTTCTTTTATACGGCGGTTGTCTTCAACCCCGATGAAAACGCAGAAATGCTGCGCAAACATGGCGGGTTTGTGCCAGGGGTGCGTCCGGGCAAAAATACGGCCGAATTCTTTGACACCATTCTGACCCGTATTACGGTTCTGGGGGCGGTGTATTTGTGCTTTATCTGTCTGATGCCGGAATATCTGATTTCGCATTTCGGCTTGCCGTTCTATTTCGGCGGGACATCGTTGTTGATTGTGGTGTCGGTAACCATGGATACAGTGGCGCAAATCAACTCGCACATGCTAGCCCATCAATACGAAGGCATTATCAAGAAAAACCGCTTAGGGAAGGGAAAGAAATAAGCCATGAATATCATTCTTTTGGGGCCACCCGGGGCAGGAAAAGGCACGCAAGCCAAGTTGTTGGAAGACACACGCGGCATGAAACAATTGTCGACCGGCGATATGCTGCGGGCGGAAATTGCGGGCCAGACCGAGATTGGATTGCGTGTGAAGGCGATTATGGACTCAGGCGCTTTGGTGCCGGACGAGGTTGTGATCGATATGATTGCACATCGTATTGAACAGCCGGATTGTGCCAAGGGCTTTATTCTGGATGGGTTTCCACGCACTGTGGCACAGGCCGAAGCCTTGGATGTCATGCTTGCCGCCAAAAACAAAAAATTAGGGGCCGTCATCCAATTGGTGGTGAATGAAGATGCGTTGCTGGCACGGATCGAAAAACGTGCAGCCGAGTCCGTGAATGTGCGGGCGGATGATAACGCGGAAGCATTGAAAAAACGTTTGGCGGCCTATCGGGAACAAACCGCTCCGATCGTGCCGTATTACGATGCCAAGAAAATGTTGAAAAGAGTGGACGGAATGGCCGCCGTTAACGTGGTATCCGAACAGATTGACAAGATTCTGGGGTAAATATAGCTGACTGCCCACAATATCGGCAGACCTTGTATGGGTTTATAGCCTCCCCTCTCCCCTGTGGGGAGGGGGCATTTTTCTTGGCTTAAATTTGAAATCTGATGTTATTGTGAGAGTATAAAGTATGGGTGACACAGTGAGTACCAATCTGAAATTCTGGCTAGTTGACTCCTTCGCAGAGGAAGCCTTTAAAGGCAATCCGGCGGCGGTATTTGTTCTGCACGAAGAAATTCCTGATCGCCTGATGCAACAGATTGCGATTGAAATGAATCAATCGGAGACGGCTTTTGTGCTGCTGAGGGATTCACAGAATCCCCTTTTGCGCTGGTTTACCCCTACATTTGAAATAGATTTATGTGGTCATGCGACATTGGCCGCCGCGCATATCGTGTTTACAGAGATTTATCCGGACTTATCCCGCGTCACGTTTGACACAAAATTTGTCGGCCCGCTTGCGGTGGACAAACAAGGAAATGGTCGCAAGGCACGTTATACGATGGATTTTCCGTCGCGATTGGGCGAAAAAATCGACGTTGCGACCATTCCGCCCTGTGTTCTGGAGGGGCTTGGGACAACGGCCCGCCCTGTTGACGCCTATAAGGCCCGTGATCTGATGATTGTATTTGAGAATGATCAGATAATTACCGACATCAATCCTGACTTTAATGCCTTGGCGAAATATGATGCGTTTATCAGTGTGACGGCACCATCTTCTGATCCATGCTATGATTTTGTATCGCGATTTTTCTGTGCGGGGGATGGTTTGTCCGAAGATCCGGTGACGGGATCGGCCCATTGCACGCTGACACCCTATTGGGGAATGAAAAAGAATAAGACGCGGATGACGGCGTATCAGGCCTCTAAACGCGGAGGCGTTCTGGATCTCGAGATTGTGGGGGATCGCATTCTGATCTCCGGGAAAGCCATCACGGTGATTGATGGGGTCTTCAAAATCGGCGTCTAATTCTCACAAACATACAACCACATAAAAATTCCCGCGTATACTGCCCCGCACCATAAAAAACGATCCGTTTTGTATGATGCCTATTTACAACACCATCCGAATGGTGTATATATTATTTCTCTCTTTCGCAAAATTGGGTATTTTTATTTCTTTCAGCGCAAAATATAGAAAGAAAATATCCCGTTTTCGAAAGGACGTGAACATTCTTACCCAGAGTAAATGTGCGGAAAAGAGGTTGAACAGTGAACAAAAATAAACGTCACATATTTACAGGAGGTATAAAAATGAACTGTTCTATTATCCATCAAAATATTAAAGCCATTCTGGAAGAAGACGGAACGGCCTACTCTACGGTGATTGAATCCGGAGGGGTCGCCAATGTCGATTATGCTGGCTATTGCTGCCATATTTCGCTGAACCGCCTTCGCCAATCCCTCAATCGTCCGGATATGTCCGTTGACAGGCTTGAAGGATTGCTGCGGCGCGCCTCGCGCAAACATACACTGGAAGATACCAATAAGGATTGGGCGTATGTGATGGCACGGTTTCTCACCCGTCACGTCAATGCCAACAGCCAAATGGTATAACGCGCTTTCACGTAAAATCTTTTAAAGCCCTGCCCCACCGCAGGGCTTTTTATGCATAATCATTCCAATTTAAAATAGGACAGTTTCACCCCCCACCTGACCCCTCCCCCGCAAGTGGGCCCGTAAACGGAGAGGACTTCAGATTCCTTCCCCCTTTACGGGGGAAGGTTAGGATGGGGTGTGTCCAGTTTTTAATTGGAATGATTATATTATTGCCTATCCTGAAAAAATGGGCGAACCCGCAGCAAGCTATCTGAGTCAGGTTTATATTGATTCAAAATGGAATCGATTTTACCACTGGCAAGCAACTCCACGGTGGCTGTGCTTAACATCTGGCGAAGCTTATCCTCTCCTGCCGTAATGGCAATTGTATTTCCAAAAACCCGAAGAGGATGATTGGCTGGAATTCTTTGGACGATTCGAGGATTTTTAGCCTCATAGAGCGCAAACATAGCGGGATTTGCAAAGACCACATCCGCTTTTCGACTGGCCAGAGTCATAAACGCCTCCGATACACTCGAGCTCTGTGGAAGAGATATCTTTCTGACCTTTGGATAATCTTCATTCGCAATAATATCGCCAATTTCCCCGTCAACGGTTACAAGAGAAATATCAGGCGCATTAATACGATCCAGATGATGATCAAATCGCGTATCATGTATGCGGCTATAAGCATATATCGGCGAATAATATATGGGGGTCACAAAATCAATCTCGCGGGCTCTGGATGCGCTCGGCCAAATGCTGGCACACATTGCGTCAATTCGCCCGGATTTCAAAGCTTCTATAAATTCACCATTCCCCACCTCTTCCGTCCATAAAATTTTAAGATGAAGCGATTTTCCCAGAGCCTCCATATAATCAAAAAATATTCCTGAAAATTGTCCCGTCAGTGGATCTTTGTTGATAAAAGGAGGCCACGGACCATATCCACAGCGAAGAGTTTGGCTGCGCATAACACGGTCATAAACCGAATTGTCGCCTTTTGAGAGTTTGTAAATAGTTTCCGAGTTGGTCTGGGGATATTCGGTGAGATGCCACCCCAGAAATGTACTTATTCCAACCAAAAGAAAGAAAAAAAGAGTCAAAAACTTCCGTTCCACGTCATCACCTTTGTTTTATGATTTTCTGTGAAACTTAATACTTAGGTGTTATAAATAAGGCAAAATGACATTTTTTATGTTATTATTTGAGGAAAAATGCACAAAGATATTACAACGCTTTTAGGACGTCTGGGGCTCAAAGACAAGGAAAGCAGAGTTTATATAGCATGCCTGATATATAGGGATGGCCTCTTTACCTTCGAAATTGTGAAAGAAACAAAAATTACGCGCAGTACGGTTAATCTGATCGTAAAACGATTGGTTCAACGTGGTTTCTTAAATCAGGTCAAAATTGGTCGCCGTCTTCGCTACTTTGCGCAACCACCAGAATCTGTCTTATTTCGTCAGAAACAGTTGGTAGAAGATTTGGAAAAAGTTGTTCCCTTGCTTGATAAGATCGGCGGAGAACGCAAGGATATGGAGATACTATATTTTGAAGGCATTGAAGGATTTAAACAGGTTCAACACGATATTTTGCTGCATCTGAAATTTGCCGAAGGGGATAAGAGAAGCTTATTGGGGTTTTATTCCAGCATGGATTATTTAAAAATATTTCCTGAGGCCCAAAAAGCTTTTATCAAAAAACGGATCAATATGGGGATTCCAGCAAAGGGCATTGCCACATCACGTGCCGCAGAACAATCGGAATGGAGCAATGATCCAAAACAACTGCGCGCATTTAAGTTTCTGTCAGATGAAGAATTCCCGTTTCGTATGATTGTTGAGATATATGCGGATAATGTGATGTTGTATTCTCCCGTTAAACCTATTGGAGGCGTTGTGATCCGCAATGATAAAATTTCCGATTCTATGCGAGCATTGTTTCGTTTGCTGTGGCGATTATTGCCGGATCATTCAAATCTTTAATTTATTTGAGGCAGACGAATGCTGGGCTTTTCTTATGAAGGGAGTTATGCCATAATTGACCGTTAATTTTTTACATATGAAACATGGATAGAATAAGCATGATCAAGATGTTGTGGGTTGCAGGGCTAATGGCAGGAACCGCGTTGGTGTCCGGCCGCGTGATGGCAGATGACCAGTTGATGATTTTGTACCCACACCAGCGCGAATCCCACCAAAACAAGATGGATCAAAACGCTTTGAAATATCAAATGCGCGGCCAGGATTACGTGGAGCACCTCTATGCAACCGGTGGCGAAGAACAAATATCCGAACCAGATGACTTTATGACCGATCTGGAAACGGACACTGTTCCGGTGGATGCGGGACAAGTGGCCAATATTATCAAAGACGATGGCAACGCCAACCAAGACGACGCGGCCACAACATCCCTGTCTTCCGACCTGCATCTTACAACCAAGTAATAGACGGCAAATAATACGCAGCCAATAATACACAGCCAATAATACACAGCCAATAATACACAGGAAGAGACGTCTGCCTATGACAGCGTTTCCAAAATCGCCCGCGCAGCGGCGGCAGGATCTGCGGCACCTGTGATCGGGCGACCAATGACCAGATGGGTCGCTCCGGCCTCCATGGCCTCTTTCGGAGTCATTACACGTTTCTGATCTCCCACGTCACTGCCAGCCGGGCGAATACCCGGAACCATCAAAACAAAATCAGGGCCCAAAGCCGCACGCACCAAAGAAATTTCTTGCCCCGAACATACAATTCCGGCAAGGCCGGATTGGTGGGTAAGACGTGCCAAACGCACAACCTGATCCTTGGCTGGCCCTTGCATACCAACGGATTGCAACGCAACTTCATCAATGGATGTCAAGACCGTAACCGCCAGTAATTTCGGCGTTGGCAACCCGAGCCGAGCCGACTCATCGACCAAGGCGTCTTGCCCCGCACGCATCATGTCAGCCCCACCCGAGGCATGCACGTTCACATAGGCCACACCCAATCGTGCGGCTCCACGCAACGCTCCGGCAACTGTGTTCGGAATATCGTGGAACTTCACGTCCATAAAAATCGGCGCATCAGGACAGGCCTTGGATATGGCCGCAATGCCCGCTGGCCCATTGCTGGCAAAAAATTCCAATCCTAATTTGACTCCGCATCCGGCCTCACTCACCTGACGGGCCAATTCTGTTGCCCGCGCGACATCTGGCGTGTCAATTGCACAATAAATTTTTGTCATGCTATTTTCCTTGTTCACTGAGCCTTAGAGCCTTGGAGCCTTGATATCTTGGAGACACAGATTCACACCAGACTCCACCGATTGAAATTTCGAGAAAGTTCAGAAAATCTATCGCATAGAAATCGGAATTTCAAGGCTCGGGAATCATAAACAGGCGTTTATTCACACAGCACCCGACGATACGTCACAAAGCGGAACGGGATCGGGTCATCAGGAAAGCGCTGATCTTCGTGTTCGATCCATTCTGCAGGCGTAAAGGAGGGAAAGAACGCGTCCCCTTCGACATCGCGATCCACCCATGTCAGATACATTGTCTCGACCAGAGGGATCGCTTGTTGGTAAATGCTTGCCCCCCCGATAATCATAATTTCCGCATCGGGATAATCGGTACGGGCGGCAGAAATCGCACGTTCCAGACTAGGCGCATAGGTGACGGATTCAGGAAGAGTGTCCAGCGGCGCGCGTGATATCACGTAATGGGGACGGCTGGGCAAGGGTTTTCCCTTGCGGATTGCCAAAATGGAGTCATAAGTTAATCGCCCCATCACCACGGGCTTTCCCATGGTCAGGGCTTTGAAATGCTCAAAATCTTTGGGAATATGCCATGGCAGACCATTTTTTACGCCGATTGCGTGGTTGCGGGCCAGAGCACAGATCAAGGACACATTGCGATATATCATGGCCAGAACCTAGCGCAGAGAGTCGGGACTGTCCATGAAATTTCTTCACAATGCGCTTGCCCTACGGAATTGGGACGCTATAGTGAAGGCATGACAACCTCATTCTTCACAACATATTCCAAAGCCCTGTTTGTGGTTCTTTTGATTCTGACGCTCCCCGCCTTTGCACAGAACAACAATGGCAGTGCATCCGAAACCGCAGATTCCCAGACGACATCCGCAGAGTCGTCTGTACGGAATCCGGACGCCATCCGGAAAGACGACATTAAAAATCTGATCAAAACATTGGAAAGCGACACCGCCCGCAAAGAATTGGTAACCAATTTACAACTGTTGATCAATGAACAGCAGAAAACAGAGACCAAAAAGCCGGACACCCTCCTTCCCGAAATTCCGGTTCTGACCGAAGAAATCGGGTTGCAGGGGAAAATCCGGAAAACCGTGAAGGAATACAATAAATTTCTTGACCAGAAAGCCATATCATCTTCGGTGGTCAATCAATCGGTGGGCAGTGCAGTTGCCGTTATTCTGGCGACCATTCTGTTCTTTTCTGTCCAGAAACTTGCCTTTAAACTGATTACGAAACTGGATCATCTCTCGGAAAAAATCGGGGTGAAGCTGTCGCGTGTGACCTTCTATACCAAAGTTCTACAATTTGTATTCCGTGTGTTTATCGTGGGGACATTGATTTATACCTTGGGCAAAATCTGGGAGTTATCATGGATCGACGCTGTGTTCGAAAGCTCCCAGATGAAAACGGCTTTATCAACATGTGTGACGGTATTCTTTGTGGTAACGCTTTTGGCCTTTATCTGGGAATCGATCGGGATTTATCTGGCCTACATTCTGAAACAGGCGGATGACAACAACCAGACGCGCGTAAAAACACTCCTGCCGATTATTCGCAATATCATTTTGTCCATTTCCGGTATTTTGTTTGGGTTGATGTTGTTATCCGAATTCGGGATTGATGTCGGACCATTACTGGCGGGGGCCGGTGTGGTTGGGGTTGCCATCGGTTTCGGGGCCCAAAGCATGGTCAAGGACTTCCTGACCGGATTTACCATTGTCCTGGAAGATGTTGTCCGCGTAGGCGATGTTGTGACCTTGGGCGGGGCCACAGGGACCATCGAAAAAATAACATTGCGCAAAATCCAATTGCGCGATTTTGCAGGGGTCGTATCGACCATTCCGTTCAGTCAAATTACCACCATTCAGAACCTGACCAAAAAATTCAGTTTTTTCGTGGCCACAATCGGCGTATCGTACAACCAGGACACAGATACCGTCACGCGCGTGATGCGTGATGTTGACGATGATCTGCGCAACGACCCGGACTTCCAACCCCTCATTCTGGAACCGATTGAAATTGTCGGGGTAGATCAATTTGCTGACAGTGCCGTAATGATCAAAGCCCGGATCAAAACCGAAGCCGGAAAGCAATGGGTGGTTGGACGGGAGTATAACCGCCGTTTAAAGATCGCATTTGATAAAAACGGAATTGAAATTCCATTCCCCCAACGTGTGGTGACGGTGCGGGGAGACGCCCCACTTCCTGCATCTGCCTTGGCCAGTGCCGCGGATTAATTTTCATAACAAAAATGGGTACATCTGATTTTCTTGCATTTTTTGTGCGCCCTGATATGAAGAAGCGACATTCATTAT
>CAZMZK010000047.1:0-10347 GCA_964570705.1 uncultured Micavibrio sp. | reverse complement strand
AAACATCCCTCCATTGGATTTTAATTGCATACCAGGGAAAAGAATACTGGAAATGATTGTTTCGTCATCCAGATCCACTGATGGGGTCCGTGCTTGCTCGATCCCTTTCATCAACGCATCCAGATACATTTCAGCCAATGGGACAAAATCAACCGTGTTGGTTTCAAGAAGAGCTTGCGCTTTGCTGAGAATATCTTCGGTTAACCCGCCATGCCCGACCTTGGTCTTCAAGTGATTGGGCGGCGAAAAAAATTCGGCATCCGGGCTCCGGGAATGCGGGATTCGGGAAGATGGAGGGGGCTCTGCATGGGTCATGATAGGCCTATATTTTCTATGTAAAATCTATTTCAAAGGATCCGGAATCAATCTTGTCCGACTTGGTTAAGCCTGCCTGTTGCCTGAGTTTATCCAGATGAAGCGAGGCTTCCCGCATTTTCTCCGTATGTGTTATCTGGGGGTCTGTTTGACGTTTAAACGGCCCCGCAAAAATAGGGTCGGCTTTACGACGGCGATCGGGTCCAAAGAAATTTCCGGAACGGACAAATTGGCGGGGACGTTCGACAATTTGGGCGATCCGTTTATACAAGTCACGAGCGGTAAAAGGTTTCACCAAAAATTCGGTCACACCGGAATCACGGGCTTGAACCACCCGTTTTTTCTCACTGAACCCTGTCATCAGAATAATCGGCACATAACGGTTCGGGCTGAACGTGTCATTGCGTATACGGCGCGTTGTTTCGATCCCGTCCATCGGCGACATCATCCAATCGGCGATAATAATATCCGGATTCTCCCGACAAAAGACTTTGAATCCATCCTCTCCGTTCTTTGCGGTCAGAACATCCCCGACCCCGAAGGTCAGGAGGAGCGTGCGACAAATTTCCAGCATAGGTTGGTTGTCTTCAATCACCAAAACGCGAACACGTTCGAAATTATATGCCATAAGAATAACACTCGGGTTTAGAAATCACGGCCCAACAAGGCATCCGCAGAAACAGTATAGTCTATACTCTATTACAAAACCCTTAAAGAAAGACTTAACCTGCAAGGGTGTTCCAAGAAAAATACAACAGTTACCCCGATTATTTATCCAAAAAGCACGTCTATCCCTCCTTATTTTTCAGGTGTTTTCGGGGGCAACGTATACTCCGTTTTGCTTTTGGCAACAGCTTCGGCAAAAGTATCAGTAAACACGTAGTCATCCCCTGATCCAGATGCAATTCCCATACGGTTGAGAATTTTCATCGGACGACGTTGAACGCCAGAGAATACCAAGAAGATATTCCGTTTCTTGCACCGCCCGATAAAGGTATGCAAGGCGGCCTCGCCACTGGAGTCAATCAATGGCACGTGTTGCATATCCAGAATGATAGTCCGTGGTACAGGGTTTAACTGTTCCAACAAATCCAGCAACTGGGTTGAGACACCAAAGAAAAGAGGCCCACGGAAAGCATAGGATTCAACCCCGACAGGCAACGTTATATGACCATGATGCGCACCTTTGGATTGGATATCCGTCACATCTCCGTCAACGAAATGTTGGTGGGTTTCCAATTCCACGACTTTGGTCATCTGGTGCATAAAGATCAAGGCGGACAATACAACCCCGACTTCAATCGCAACCGTCAGATCAACCGCCACGGTCAGGAAAAAGGTCAGCAACATGACGATCCGTTCACCTTTTTGGGCTTTCATCAGGTGTTTGACTTTTTCCTGTTCCGACATATTCCACGCAACAATCACCAGAATAGCGGCCAAAGATGCCAACGGGATGTAACTTGCCAAAGGTGCCAGGAACATCATCGCCAACAGAATAAAGACAGCATGCATAATCCCGGAGACCGGAGATTTGGCACCCGACCGGATATTGGTCACAGTCCGCGCAATCGCACCGGTCGCAGGCATTCCACCAAAGAAAGCCGAGGCTACATTGGCAACACCCTGCCCCACCAATTCACAATTCGAGCGATGGCGACGGTCAATCATCCCGTCTGCGACAACCGCCGACAACAAGGACTCAATCCCCGCCAGAAAGGCAATGGTAAAGGCACTGGGGAATAATTCCTTCATGCGATCCAGCGTAATGCCTTCGGGCACATGTGGCATTGGCAAGGTGTGTGGCAATTCACCAAACACAGAGCCAATGGTCGCCACTGGAAGGTGAAGGCCCATTACGACCAACGAGCCAACCAGAACCGACATCAAGAAAGCCGGAACCGAAGGCGCATATTTCCGCAACAACACAATCAACAACAAACACCCCACCGACAAAGCCGTTGTAGATGGGTTAAAGGTATCCCTAACATTCCAGAACAATGTCCATTTCTGGATAAAATCTCCGGGTACTTTTTCAATTTGCAACCCGAACAAGTCACGGATCTGGCTCGAGAAAATAATCACGGCAATCCCCGCGGTAAAGCCGGTAATAACGGGATGCGGAATGTATTTGATAATGGTTCCAAGACGCGCAAATCCGGCGATCAATAACATGACGCCCGCCATCAATGTCGCGAGGACAAGCCCGTCATACCCATGCGCCGCAATCACGTTAAAGACAACGACCACAAAGGCCCCTGTCGGCCCACCAATCTGCACACGACTTCCGCCCAAGGCCGAAATCAGGAAACCGGCAATCACAGCGGTAATCAAACCTTTATCCGGTGTCGTTCCAGATGCAATACCCAAGGCCATCGCCAAAGGAATGGCCACAATCGCGACCGTTAAACCCGCCAGAACATCGGCACGAAAGGTTTTGAAATTATACCCTTCCTTTAGAACGGTCACCAGTTTAGGAACAAACATCTCCCACCACGGGGCGCTTAATCTTGTAGAACTCATCACAGAACTCATCGGTTGAAGGATTGCTATTTATATATGTTAACGTGTGTCTAACCGTCGTCCTACAATTTGCCATGACTTAAGTCAATTTTTATTACGATTTATTGAAATTTTATAAGGTAAAGTTTGTTCCGTTGATGATCCGGCCCCTATTTTACACAGTTATAATCATATAAATTGCCCAGAATATCGGCGGAGCGCGGCTTACGCAGCTTTGCGGTCATCCCGTATTTGGCGCAATGCGCATCTGCCACCGCCAAAGCATCGGATTCATAGTAGGTATTGGCCACAAAAACCGTCACCATATTCTTATTGGCTGCATTGATGTATGGTGCACAGCCCGCCAGCAGTAACACACAAACCAACACCACAACCTTCATGAGATATCCTCCCTATCGGCAACTGGCGTGCGAGACAGGATGTCCCGCAAAGACTGTCTGTGCCCATTGGCGAATCTTTGGTTCCGACATTTGAGCGGCCTTGGCAATACGGGACGCATACGCCTTACAGAAGACATCGGGGCGCATCACGGCCGCATCTTTGGAAATCTTGTTGGCCACATCGGTGCGCATCTGGTGCAAACGGGCTTCGGGGTTTCCCGCGCCTTCACTGCCATAAAAGCGGATCAAGGTGTCTTCGTATCCGGAAAACAGGCCTTCGTGTTTCAACGCAAAGCGTTTGTATTGGTTATACAGATTTTCCTGACCTTTCGGGGTCAAATGTTGGCAATTCAGGCCGATCACCATCAATTCACTCAAAATCCGGACGCCTTGCTCGGCCTCGACTTCTTTGGCGGTATAGCACTTGGCAAAGACCGGATTGGTGAAGGCCGGAAGAGTCAACATAGAGACGCATACAAAGACAAGAACATGTTTCATCATTTTTATTTATAAACCCTCGTATTTTTTCGTATTTTTTAAGCTGCAGCCGGAGCTATCGCAACGGGCGACAATAACGGGTCTCCGTTAAAATGCGCCGTGATATTGTCAATGATCAGCCGTCCCATAATAGCACGTGCTTCGACCGTTCCGCCCCCTATATGCGGCAAGACAACCACATTGTCCATGGAAATTAATGCAGGCGGAACAGATGGTTCATTTTCATATACATCAAGTCCTGCCCCCGCAATGTCGCGGTTGCTTAAGGCCACCAACAAATCATCGGTATTCACCACACTTCCCCGCGCCACATTAATTAGATAGCCTTTGGGGCCCAAGGCCTTTAAGACAGACGCATTGACAATATGATAAGTGGTCGGCCCGCCGATACAGGCCATCACCAAGACATCCACGTCAGCCGCCATCGTAACCAAATCGTCATAATACCGATACGGCTGACCCGGTTTTTCACGCGGCCCAGTGTAGACAACCCTCATATCAAAGGCCTGACACCGCGTGGCAATTGCCTGACCAATCCGTCCAAAGCCGCATATCCCCACGGTTTTTTCGGCCAATGACGTCGCGGCCGGAAAGGCTCCATTGGCCCATTTCCCCACACGAACAAACATATCCGCTTCAACCACGCGACGCAGAGTCGTTAAAATCAGGGCCAGCGCGGTATCAGCGGTATCACGGGTTGGCGCATCCGGTGTGCTGACAACCGCGATATCCCGCTCTTTCGCGGCCACGACATCAATGTTATTCAATCCGGCCCCATATTGGGCAATCAATTCCAGATTGGGCAAAGATTCAATGATCTTGCGGGTGACCGGCATCCCGTTATAGGTCGATAAAATCACCTGCACCCGCAAACGACAGGACTGCAAGGCGGCCTCTGGATCTTTTTCTTTCCAAAGTTTGACCACATCAAATGCGGACTCCAATGCATCCATTTCGGCGGGTTGCATGGTTCCTAAAGCTAAAACTGTTTTTTTCATGCCGCGATTATACAAAGCCCCATCGAAAAATGGTATCCCAAAGTGATATGTTATAAACGGCTTTTACGGCCTTGTGAAAATATGCTAGATTTTCACTTGGTTTTCTGTGCCCACCTCACCCCTGACCTTTTCCCTGGCCTTGCTTTATGACTGATACAACCACTCAATTTTCCCTAACTCCAGACGACATCATCGGGTGGCTTAAAGACCATCCGGATTTTCTGGTGAAACACCCATCTGCCTGCGACCATCTGATTCCGCCCAAGCAAGCCAATGGCAAAGGCGTAGCCGATTTCCAAACCTATATGATCGCCCGCCTGAAGGCCGATAAAACCGAAGCGATGGAAACGGTCAAAGACATTGTCGAAACCGCCCGCCACAATATGAACAACCAAACCCGCATTCACCGTGCCGTGTTGCGGTTGTTAGAGGCCGAAAATTTCGAAGAATTTATGGATGCCATTACGTCCGACCTCACCAATTTGCTGGATGTCGATATTACCTCTCTGGTCATTGAAACCGATGGCGATAAAATCCCACACGTGACTTTGCCGGGAATCCGTATTGTCCCGCATGGAACGTTGGATAAATGGATGAACGGAAAGACCATCCTGCACCAATCCGATATCAGTGGAATCGAACCGATTTACGGGGCCGGAGCACACCTCGTCCGCTCGCAGGTTCTGGTACGTGTCGATGTGTCCAAACGTACTCCGCCGGCTGTTTTGGCTTTTGGCTCCCGCGATCCGTTTTTGTTTCAACCCGGCCAAGGAACCGAACAAATTGCATTTCTGGCGGGCGTCGTCGAAAGGTGTATCCGGTCATGGCTCAATCTTTCGATTTAGATACAGCAACCGCTCCCGATTTATGCGCGGCCATTCACGCATGGCAAACATGGTTGAAGGTGGAAAAGAATGTCTCTCCGCACACGTTTCGCGCCTATAACAGCGACATTGGCCAATTTCTAAACTTCCTCCGCGACCATTATGACGAAGATGTGGGGTTATCCACCTTGTCGGCCACGACCTTGACCGATTTCCGATCATGGCTGTCTCGCAAATCCATGGATGGATTGGCCGCTTCGTCCCGCGCGCGGTCCCTGTCCGGCGTGAAAAATTTTCTGCATTGGCTGGATAAAAGCGGCTATATGCACAATGCCTTTATCGGATCGGTGCGCACCCCGAAACTCCCGCATAAACTTCCCCGCCCGCTCGAAAAAACCCAAGCCTTTCGCATTGTCTTCGACACGCCGACAACGGATTGGGTTGCCCTGCGCAATCGTGCCTTGTTTACCGTGTTATACGCCTGTGGATTGCGGATCAACGAAGCCCTTTCCCTCAACATCACGGACCTTCCCCGGGATGGATTTCTGCGCGTCATGGGCAAAGGCCGCAAAGAACGTCAAGTTCCCACCCTTCCTGTGGCGGAAGACGCCTTGCAAACCTATCGCACCGCCTGTCCTTTTGCTGAAACACCCGATCGCCCGATCTTTTTGGGAGAACACGGAAAACGCCTGAACCAAGGTGTGGCACAAAAAGCCATGAGGGATCTGCGCGCCGAATTGATGTTACCGGATACCGCAACGCCCCACGCCCTGCGCCACAGCTTTGCCACCCATTTGTTGGAAAATGGCGCCAACCTGCGGGAAATTCAGGAATTATTGGGGCACAGCTCGCTCAGCACCACACAACGCTACACCGAGCTCAACGCCGAAGAACTGATGCGGATATATAAATCCGCCCACCCCAAAAGCACCTCGAAAACCACTGGTAAAACCACTGCCCAAACCACCTCCCAGCAAAAGGACCTTGACGATGACATCTCCGGCACATGAACGCGGTGGAATTTTCTTTTATATTCTTTTGGGATGCATCCTGTTTGCAACGCTGGCCTACGCCATTACGCAATCATTGCGTATGACGAACACATCGGAAGAGCGCAGTTTCGGAACATCCGAAAAACTTGATCTTTACGTCAGCGATATCCAACAGTTTTTAGAATCTCTGAAAATGCGTGTGTTTGATATGGAGACGACCTCTAGCATCGTTGAAACCGAACTGGACTTTAAAAATGATGTCTATTTGTTATCAAATGGAACCGAGATCACGGACAATATCAATGCCGCATGCGTCCACAATGATTGCCATGTCTTTGCCCCCTATAACCCCCAAGGAGTCACACCCTTGATCTTTCTGAATGCCGCGGACTCCCCCGATCAATCCAACGCAAGCCTGCCTAAAAACGGACATGGGCGTATCCGGCAAATTGCGATCAAGGGCGTCGGGAGTGCCGCCCCCGATCTGGTCCTTGTAATCCACGGAATCGCGCCCAAGATCTGCAACCGCTATAACGAAAAAGTTGGAATAACAACGGCGTATACCTCAGGCACCACGCTATCCGTATTGGGGGAAAGCAGCACCACATCCCAACCTGACAGCTTTACAGGCACCTATAACAGCACGCATGATTTCGGGAACAGTGCCACTCAATTTTCCGGCAAAAAAACATTCTGCGCCCCCGCTTATGGGGACGCAGAAAATCATCGTTTAGCCATTTGGTACGTTTTAAAGGCGCGGTAAACCCCGTTATATATAGTAGAATTCAAATAAAACGATTCAATTTTAGCTGGGAATTTGCCCCCTCTCCCAAGCCTCTTTCAGTGGGAGGACGAGTTCATAAATCCATCGGTGCAATTCATGGCACGGGTGCGGCCATTGGCCACGCCTCTTCTCTGGCAAACTCCCTATGAATCACATGTCCTCCCCATATTTGCATTTATGTAAACCAATTAATGACACGCCCTAGAAATTTTGTGGTTATTTCACATTTTGCCCCACTCTCTATCTGGACAATTTTCTGTTTCCCTTTATAGTTTTTTCATTCAAAAAATTAGAGTTTTTATTTAAGTCGAAAATGAGGCACAGATGGCTGGAAGTTTGAACAAAGTAATGATTATTGGCAATCTGGGGGCAGACCCTGATGTGCGGAGCATGACATCCGGTGATGAAGTGTGTAATTTGTCGATTGCCACCTCGGAATCCTGGAACGACAAAGCCACAGGTGAGCGCAAAGAACGGACTCAATGGCATAAAGTGGTTATTTTTAATGCTGGCCTCGTTAAGGTGGCTAAAAACTACCTCAAAAAAGGATCCAAAGTCTATATAGAAGGGCAAATTGAAACCCGAAAATGGGCCGACAAAGAAGGAAAAGACCAATACACCACCGAGATCGTCTTGCGTCCCTATCGCGGTGAGTTAACTATGCTGGATGGCAAAGGATCCGGATCTACCGCGAATGACAGCGGAGGATACGGAGATTCGCAATCTTCCGGTGGATATGGAGGAGGATCATCTTATGGGGCAGCAGCTCCGGCCGCACGCGTCGATGAGCTGGCAGATGATATTCCATTCTAACATGCCCCCCTCTGCTGTATCCATCGGCCCATCAAGACCGTGATCGTCAGGAGAGAAGGGTGAACCCCGTACACTCAATCATGCCCCCCCCAGACTCTCCACCTGCCTCTCCACCTGCCTGGTTTTTGGATTTAACAGAGCTTCTTGCCAGACACGAAACCACATGGGTTCCCCGATGGTTTCGTGAATTTTCCAATCCCGAGGGCGGATTTTTTGAACGGCTGGATTCGGTTGGGCAACCGATTCCTCTGCCACGCCGTGTACTCACCCAATGTCGGCAGATCATGGTCTATGCCACGTATATCACACGGCATCCGGATGCCCTTATGGCGGAAAAGCTAAAAGAATCCTTCGCATTCCTGAATGCCACTTATCGCTCCCCCCATGTCGGAGGGTTTTACTTCAGCCATGACGACTCCCGCCAAACGCAGGATTCCACCTATGATTTATACGCACATAGTTTTGTGATGCTGGCCTGTGCCGCCTATCACAAAGCTTTTGGCGACCCCAACGCTTTGATCATCGCGCAAAACACACGCGATTTTATTACACGCCATTTTCGTGCCCCACAACCCTTTTCCGGATGTGTCGAAGCTCTGGATCAGGATTTAACCCCGCTCCCGCGCACCCGACGGCAAAACCCTCATATGCACCTGATGGAAGCCTGCCTCGTGATGTACGAAACATCAGAAGACATGGCCTATCTTGATCTCGCAGACGAGCTCTTTGGCTTATTGACCTCTTATTTTCTGGTGGACGGAACCTTACGGGAATTTTTCGCCGATGACCTCACCCCCCATCCTGACACAGGACACACGGTGGAGGCGGGTCATCATGCCGAATGGGTCTGGTTGCTGGATCGTTACCACAGCCTGAAGGGGCGCAAAGATTCCGCGTTCAACACCGTGATCACCACACTCAAAGACACCCTCTTTACATGGGTTGCCGCACATGGCTTTGATCCGGCCAACGGAGGGATATGGAATAGCCAAACGCCATCCGGAACGCCGGTTGATACGAATAAACGCATTTGGCCTGTTTTTGAAACACTGCGGGCGGCAGCGGTGATGCTGGCGCAAGATCCTGAGAACAGAACCGCAAAATCCGTGTTTACCCACGCGCGAAATTTGGTGTCCGTGTATGTGGCTGCGGACGGGACATGGACAGAAATGCGCGATATCGCCCTCGACATCGCACCCAACCTCACCCTCGCGCCAACCTCGCGCGAGCGCCCCGGAACAACCCCCTACCATATCTACCTCCCTCTTCTGGAATCAGTAGAACGGTATGGGGCACATTAAGAAAGTTAATTCACTATACCCCAAGCAGTTTTTTGGCATGGCTTTCCAAGCCCAACAAGCCGATCGCATCATGCTTGATCATATAAACAGGAATGTCTTCCATTAACTCGCTAATACGACCTTTGGTCTTGAATTCCTCCATAAAGCGAGACTGCAGGAAATAATCTCCCAATTTTGTGGGAATTCCTCCGGCGATATAGATCCCGCCGCGTGCATTCAGGGTTAGCGCCAGATTCCCGGCAATCCGGCCCAAGAAGGCCAACATCAAATCCAGTGACTCTTTACAAACATCGCAAGATCCAGTCATCGCCTTTTGCGAAATTTCGGGTGCTTCCAAATCCGGCAAATCAAATTTATGATCCAACACCCGAATGGCGTTATACAGATTTTCTAACCCCTTGCCAGAACACACGCGCTCTGCCGAAATATGGTGATATTTCACCCGCAAGCGGTGGAAAATATCAAATTCCCTGTCCGTGGTGGCCGGCATCGTCACATGCCCGCCTTCTCCGGGATTGGCCAGATAATCTGTACCATTCCACATCAACGAGGCAACACCCAATCCCGTTCCCGGCCCCAGCACACCCTTCGCCCATCCGGCATCAGGTTCCGGCCCACCCATTTTATGCAACAAAGTCGGAGAAATATCGGGAATTGCCAATGCCACAGCTTTAAAATCATTCATGGTTTCAAAAATCCGGAAATTCATTTTTTCCTGAACTTTGGAAATCCGGAAATTCCATGGGCTGCCCGTAAAATTGACCAGATCTGCCACAACAGGCCCTGGAACGGCAAAAACCCCGACTTCCGGACGATTCTTTAGACCGATCTGCTCCAGATACGCTTCGGCCGCCTCAACGGGGCCCGTATAATTGCGGCATTCCAGATAAACCAAATCGCGTATCCCCTGCGAATCCAC
>CAZMZK010000046.1:0-10396 GCA_964570705.1 uncultured Micavibrio sp. | reverse complement strand
TTCCTTTATGCCCGAACCCCCGTGAGTCGGCAAGATACAACCTTTAAAATACCCCTGTTCTTTTAACCTCTATCGCACTATAATAATAAATATGGAAGGTCTTGTTCTTATTGTTCTTGCATTCATCCTGATCATCGCCGAGGCGCATGTGCCATCGTTTGGCATCCTCGGGATTATGGGGATTGCTGCCTTGCTGGCCGGAGGCAATGTCATCGTGGAACAAGGCGGGATTTTCGGCATTCCCATCGGGTGGGACGTTTTTATCGGCCTTGCTGTGGCTCTGGCCCTTCCTCTGTTTATCGCCAGTTATGTGGTTGCCAAAAATTTGAAAAAGAAACCCGTGTCCGGTGTGGAGGGCATGATCGGGCATGATGCCAAGATCGTGGACTGGGACAGAAAATCCGGCCGCGTGCACATTCAGGGTGAGTTATGGGCCGCCCATTCCGAATTTGATCATGACTTTGCTGCAGGAGATATTGTTACCGTCAGTGGCGTGTATGACATGTCTTTACGCATTCATTTAAAATCATAATATCTTGAGGAGATAAAAATGGGATTTTTTGCAATCATTGCCGTTGGAGCCCTTGTTTTACTGTTCGCGTCCGTGCGCATTATCAAAGAATACGAACGTGGTGTTGTCTACACCCTCGGGAAGTATACCGGCATGCGCGAAGCAGGGTTCCAATTGGTTTTGCCCGTTGTTCAGGATATGCGCATTGTGGACATCCGCGTGCGGACCGATGATATTCCCGCCCAAGACTTGATTTCCAAAGACAACGTATCTGTGCGCGTCAGCGGTGTGTTAAACTATCGCGTCACCGATCCGGGCCTTGCCATTAACCGCAGCGAAGATTTCCTGTTCCGGACCAACCAATTGGCGCAGACCACCTTGCGCTCGGTCTTGGGCCAACATGATCTGGATGACATGTTGCAAAAACGCGCCGAATTGAACAAAGCCATTCAGGCAGAACTGGATCAACAAACCGAAGGATCCGGTATCAAGGTTATCAGCATTGAAATCAAACATGTGGACATTGACCCAAGCATGATCAAGGCAATTGGCCGCCAAGCCGAAGCCGAACGCGAACGCCGCGCCAAAATCATCAATGCCGAAGGGGAATTACAGGCCGCCAAACAATTGGATGAAGCCGCCGAAATTCTGGCCCGCCGCCCAGAGACCATGCAACTCCGCTATTTGGGGACATTGGGCGAATTCGCTGCCGCCAAAGGGGCCAGCACGATCGTATTGCCGCTTCCCATGAATTTGTTGCAGGGCGTTAGCGATATGCTGGGAAAAAAATAATTGCCCCCAGAACACAGAGAAATACAGAATTCTGCGCAAAACCAGCGATAATGTGATTTGAAATGCCGTAAGAATCATTTATGAACATAGGTTATGTTCAAAATAGATATTCTGGTTGTTGGTCGCGTCAAAAAAGGCCCGTGGTACGAGCTCATCGAGGATTATATCTCTCGTATGAAATGGCCTGTGACTGTTGTAGAAATCGAAAGCAAATACACAGACGTGAAAACTCAACAAGCGCATGAACAGCGTTTAATTCTGGACCGTCTGGATCCCCATTCCTTTGTTGTTGTTCTGGATGAACGGGGATCCGGTCTCCGTAGCCTCGACTTTGCCCAGACCTTACAAAAAATTCGTGACACCGGATCAGATAAACTGACATTTCTGATTGGCGGAGCCGAAGGCTTTACCGACGACATCCGTAACAAAGCCAATATGATGATCAGTTTCGGACAACAAACATGGCCGCATGTTATGGTGCGGGTGATGTTGTTGGAACAAATTTACCGCGCCCAACAAATTATCGCGGGCCACCCTTACCATCGGGAGGGATAAACATGAAAGCTGTGACTTCTTTACTGACTCTGTGCGCTTTATCCCTGCCGCTCTGCGCCCCCGCCTCTGCCTTGGCCGAAACCGTTACAAAACCGGATCAAAAAAAGGCCGAATTAAAAACCATCGAACAAAAAGTCGAGGCCGAAAAAGCCCACCAGGCCGAATTAAAAGCCGCAGCAGCAAAGCTGGAAAGCGATATGAAAGGGTTGAAAACCAACCTGATCGATGCCACGCAATCCGTCCAGAAACAAGAACGGGCGTTGCAAGATATTGAAGAAAAACTGGCAGATCTGGAACGCCAGAAACAGGACATGGAAACCAAACTCGGGACACAACGCAGCTCGCTCGCCAACCTTATTCTGGCTCTGGAACGGATTCGTCGCCTTCCCCCCGAAACACTGGTCGCACGTCCGGATGCTCCCTTGCAAACGGCCCAAGCCGCGACCGTGATGGGGACGCTTTTACCGGAAATCAACAAGCGCGCCGAAAAATTAAAAGCAGATCTGGAAATTCTTGCCCAATTGGAAGCCGATCTGACCTCCCAAAAGGCCGAGGCAGAAAAGAACGCCATCACCTTGAAATCCGATAAAGAAAAAATGGATAAATTGATCGCGGATCGGGCACAAACCTTGAAAGAAACGCGCCAGAAAGTCGATGCCAAAGGCTTTGAAATTGCGAACCTAACCAAAGAATCGAAAGATTTGCGCGATCTGATCCAACGGTTGGAAAAACGCAACCGTGAAATCGAAGAGCAAGCACGCCGCGAAGCCAAAGCCCGCAAAGCAAAAAATAAAGACAAACACGCCTCCCAAACCACAGATCAGGATACGGATACCGACTCATCGTCTGAAATCGCGTATTCCGGCCCTGCACTGGGCACCGGACATCTTCCTGTATCCGGAATCATCAAAACCCGTTATGGCGAAACCGATGATATTGGCGCGACCAGCAAAGGGTTGATTTTCTCGGCGCGCCCCGCCTCCGTTGTGGTGGCGCCGTTGGGAGGGATTGTCCGCTATGCGGGGGAATTCCGGAACTATGGAAAAATAATTCTCATTGAACACAAGAATAAATTTCACAGCCTAGTTGCAGGTTTGGGAAAACTTGATACATTCGTGGGGCAACATGTGGATGCGGGCGAACCGTTGGGATCTCTTCCAGCGACCTCCGGCCGCCTGTACTATGAACTCAGATATCAGGGCGACCCCGTCAACCCGTCCAAAAAATTCTCGAAACTGAATTAAACCATCGTAATGATGAAACATACAACCGGAGACTTCCTATGCTGAACCGCGCTCTTCTTCTCTCTACCGCAACACTTGCTTTGCTCACGTTTCCGTCTTGCGGATTTGCACAAGAGCGCCCAGCGGCGGATGACAAGAAACAACCCACGCAAGAGCAAATCAACGCCGAAACCTACAAACAACTCTCCCTCTTCGGCGGTGTGTTTGAAACCGTGCGCGAAAAATATGTCGATAAAGTCAGTGACCAACAATTGATCGAATACGCCATCAAAGGCATGTTATCCAATCTGGATCCGCATTCGGATTATATGACCGCCAAAGATTTTGACGATATGAAAGTCCAGACCAAAGGCGAATTCGGTGGATTGGGCATCGAAGTCACCATGGAAAACGGCTTGGTCAAAGTTGTCTCGCCTATTGATGATACCCCAGCCTTTAAAGCCGGAGTTCAGGCCGGTGACTTGATCACCCATCTGGATAAAAAACCCATCGTTGGTATGACCTTAGCCGAAGCCGTAGACAAGATGCGCGGCAAAGTCGGAAGCTCGGTCGAATTAACCATCCGTCGTGAAGGAAAATCCGAACCGCTGTTCCTGACATTGAAACGGGACGTCATCAAAATCAAATCGGTTAAATATCATGTCGAAGGGCAAGATATCGGCTATATCCGGATTACATCCTTTAACCAGAACACCTATGACGGCCTGAAAGAAGCGTTTGATAAAATCAAAAAAGACACGGGCGGCAAAGTCACGGGCTATGTTCTGGATTTGCGCAATAATCCGGGTGGATTGCTGGATCAAGCAATTGCTGTGTCCGATGCGTTCCTCGAGCAAGGCGAGATTGTCTCGACCCGTGGCCGCAACGATGAAGCCATTAAACGCGACAATGCACTTCCCGGCGATTTGGCCAATGGATTGCCGGTTGTGGTTCTGATCAATGCGGGATCAGCGTCAGCGTCCGAGATTGTGTCCGGAGCCCTTCAGGATCACCGCCGCGCCGTCATTATGGGCACCAAATCTTTCGGCAAAGGATCCGTGCAAACCATTATTCCAACTCCTGGTGACGGAGCCATGCGCCTGACCACCGCGCGTTACTTCACTCCGTCCGGTCGATCGATTCAAGCCAAAGGGATTGAGCCGGACATTCTTGTGGAACCCGCAAAAATTGAAAAACTGGATGAAATGCGTGTCGGGGAAGCTGACCTGAAAGGCGCGATCAGCAATCCGGATGGTCCATCCAAAAACAGCCATACCGAAGCAGTCCCTGCTCCGGATGAGTCCACATCTCCCAAAGATCCAAAAGACAAAGACGGCAAAGGCAAAGACACCCCTGAAAAAGAGATGGCCAAACAGGATTATCAATTGGCGCGCGCCGTTGATTTGCTCCATGGCTTGGCATTGATCAAAAAGGAAAAATAGGACGTCTCTATGGCGAAGGTCGCACTCAAGGCATTCGGATCCCAGGTGATCCCAAAGATACGCGAAAACATGGATCGTGTTTTTCCTCTGCGTCTCTTTGCTCTGACCTTGGCGGCCTTGCTGGTGTTGCTGGTGGTGACGTTACTGGTTTTGTTTGGTCTTTATGGACATGCCGAACCCGTGGCCCACCCCACCGGAAAAGTCATGGCAACCGTGACCATCGAGGAAGAGGCCCCGCCCGAGGACGCCGCTCTCACAGAAACGCCACCCGTGCCGACCGCCGATCCAACAGCGGCCCACACCACCGCGCTGGAGACCTCTCCGCCCCCTGCCCCGCAAGATAGCATCGAAGATTCGTTGGCGGGATTATCCGAAGAAACAGATTTCGGCTGGCTTCCTATCACACGGCGTTCAGATGGAATGACTTCTTTTTCTGCCTACAAGGCTCCCTTCACCCTGAACGCAGATACCAAGGCCGTAATCTCGTTGGTCATGGTCGATTTCGGTGTATCCGAAAAACTGTCAAAGGAGGCTTTGGACACTCTGCCCGCAGGAACCACCTTTGTTACCTCCCCCTATGCCACCAATCTGCAATCCAAAATATCGATTGCCCGCAGCAAAGGAAATGAAATCTGGATGCAACTTCCGATGCAAGCAGCAGTCCCCTTTGCAAGCAATGATAGCGGCCCGTACAGCATTCTCGCAGGCCAGAACGATACCCAGAATACAAAACGGATGAATATCACGCTTGGAAAAGCCACCGGATATGCGGGGGTCGCAGTCACCGTTGATCCGGCCTATCCGGATGGATCGACCGATCTGCAACCCTTGATCAAGAATTTGGCCGAACGCGGACTGGGGCTGGCCCAACTTGCTCCAACCGATGACACCTTGCGCATGGCGGCGCATCAGGTCGCAGCCCCATTTATTCAATCCACACGCTGGATCGATTCCGAACAGACCAAAGACGCTCTATTAGCGGCATTGCAATCTGCTGCCAACGAGGCGCAGAATAAAGGGTTCAGTGTGGTCGCGTTTCGCCCATCGCCCCTGACCTTCCGTGTTATTCGTGATTGGCAAAAATCTTTGGCCGCCATTCATGTTCAACTGGCCCCGCTGACCTATGCCGAAAAGCAAAGCCGGATGGAAAAACCGGTGGGATCGGCTGCGCCGTCCCCCGCTCACTAACCCGAACTCTCTGTGTGACTTATGACGGAAACATCTTCGCCCATCACTTCGCTCCCCTATCGCCCCTGTGTGGGATTGGCCCTCTTTAATCATCAAGGCCAGGTCTTTGTCGGTGAACGGATCGATTCCCCCGGAGCCTGGCAAATGCCACAAGGTGGAATTGATGACGGCGAAGATCTGATGCGTGCCGCCTTTCGCGAATTATACGAAGAGATTGGCACCGACAAAGCCGAACTGATCCGCATTGCTCCGGAAAAAATCCGCTATGACGTTCCGATGGAGTTATCAACCAAACATTGGGGCGGGAAATATCGTGGACAAGAGCAAATATGGGTTGCGCTGCGCTTTACCGGAACTGACTCCGACATCAACCTAACCGCTCACACACCGCCAGAGTTTTTTAAATGGCAATGGGTTCCGCTGGCCCAGACAGTTGACCTGATTGTTCCCTTCAAGAAAGAGACCTACCGTCAGGTCATTTCTCTTTTCGACGACATCGTTTAACAATGTCAGAGGAAGATCAACAAACAAAGTATGGGGTAATGGGTGGGGTTACAGGAGTTTTCCTCTTCTCTCTGGCCTTAATACTTGGCCCAGCGCGTTCATTCGCCCCTTGGCTTTGTTGTGCAAACGACCAGCGGTATCGATCATCAGGACATCCATGTCCTCTTTCACCGCCCGTTCGTAGGATTGGAACGCCAACGCCTAAAAACTTACTTGAACCACTCTTATCGCAATTTCCTCCTCGGAATTAACGATTCAGGATTCCGCCCTGCCAAGATCCGTGCAAAACCGTAGAAAAACCCCCGACATTCATCGGGGGTTTTGAAGTCTTCAGCAGAACAGAGCCAGTAAATTAGGCAGCGTTCAGAGTTTGCAAGTCAATCTTCACGCCAGGACCCATGGTCGAGGACAGCGAGATTTTCTTGATGTAAGTGCCTTTGGCACCGGTTGGCTTCGCGCGGTTGATTGCTCCGACAAAAGCACGGATGTTATCCGCCAGTTTGCCAGCTTCGAACGAGGCTTTGCCAACGCGTGCGTGAACGATACCGGATTTTTCGGCACGGAATTCCACAGCCCCGCCTTTGGAGGACTCAACAGCTTTTTTGACGTCCATGGTGACGGTTCCCAATTTCGGGTTTGGCATCAGACCACGTGGGCCGAGGATTTTACCGATTTTGGCAATCAAAGGCATCATATCCGGCGTTGCGATACAACGGTCGAAATTGATATTGCCTTTCATCACTTCTTCGGCCAGATCATCTGCGCCAACGATATCTGCGCCAGCTGCCAAAGCTTCAGCCGCTTTTGCATCTTTCGCAAACACAGCCACGCGAACAACGGCACCGGTTCCGTGTGGAAGTTCGGTCACGCCACGCACGACTTGGTCGTTTTGTTTTGGATCCACGCCCAGATTCATAGCAATTTCGATGGTTTCCACGAATTTGCGGTCTTTGGCAGCGGTCAACAAAATCGCAACAGCATCTTCGACCGAGTAGAATTTGGACCGGTCAACCAGAGCATTGTTCTTTTTTACTTTTTTCGCAAGGTGAGCCATAATCTATCCCTCCACCACTTCGATACCCATGGAACGAGCAGAGCCTTCGATCATCAACATTGCACCCGCAATGTCGTTGGCGTTCAGGTCAACCATTTTCGCATTGGCGATTTCTTCGACTTGTTTTTTGGTGATACGGCCTGCAAAACCATTTTTACCCGGAGTCATCGACCCCTTGTCCTTTTTCGCCGCTTTCTTGATGAAATAGGTCACAGGAGGGGTTTTCATGATGAAGGTGAACGAACGGTCTTCGAAGACTGTGATCACCACAGGAATTGGCATCCCAGCTTCCATCTCTTGTGTTTTTGCGTTGAATCCTTTACAGAATTCCATAATGTTTACGCCATGCTGTCCGAGTGCCGGACCAATGGGTGGCGATGGGTTTGCTTTACCGGCTGCCACTTGCAGCTTGATATAGCCTTTTACCTTTTTGGCCATGATAACCTTCTTTGTAAATGTTAAAAGGGACGTGGTACGGCTCGGTCTGGCCTGTTTTTTTCAAACAGATTTTACCGACAACCTTCCACAACTAGAGGCGGTTTATAGGGGGTTTTTCAGGCAAGCGCAAGGAAATAATTACATTTTCACCTGAAAGCTGCCCCGAAATCTGTCTGTGAATGCAAGAAAATCAGTAATGCGGGGGTTTATTCAAAGCCGCAATTTCAATCCCGCTCAGACCCATTTCGGATTTGGAATCTTTGGCGCCGGATTCCATGTCTTTGATCTGCTCACGCGCCATGGCCAATTGCCGTTTCAAACGTTCGATGTCCTGCCATTGGGCAGCCGTCATCTCGCTCAGGTCTTCGATCTGGCGAGCCTGATGTGCAAGGAGTGTTTCGATTTTATCCAGTCGTGTTGCGGTATCCATGAGAGATCCATGCCTGAAAATCATTGGAATTGCCAGAGGAATTGCGAAAGGACCTGCCAAAAATACGGTTTTATGGATCACGACGGATAGGTTCTTGCCCCCTCATCCATCACTGTGCAGCATCCTCTATATGTTAAAACAAAATGCAATACGCGGGCTTCAGGAGATGGGGGGCTACCGGAGCAGTGGCCGATTGCGAAACGCAGATCGCCGCATTGAAACATGTGTTGTGTGAACCGAATTGTCCGCGAATGTTTATCAGGAGGCAAGTAACCGCGAGATTCTTTTGCACACTTTGGAGGGGCATTGGTTCGAAGTTGGCCAAAGAAGAAAAACGAAGGCTCATCCAGCTCTCTTCAAAAGCAAAAACATCAAAAACCTTTGACAGAGAGGGAATTTTCAGGCAATCAGGCCAGTGAGTTTAATGTGAGTTTACAATCTCTATTCCAAACGAAGGATACCTGTCTATGGAAGCTACTGTTGATGATCCACGCGGCCTGAAACGTATTTGCACCAGTTGCGGAACACGTTTTTTTGATCTGAACAAACGTCCGATCGTATGCCCGAAATGCGAAACCGAATTCACCGGAGAGGTTAAAATCAAGTCCCGCCGTGGCCGGACTGCTGCGGATGATACCACCGAAGACGATCAAACCTCGTCCGAGACCGAGGCCGAAGACGAAGACGATCTGGCCGAGGATGATGTCGCCGAGGCCGATACCGTCAGTCTGGAAGACGTCGAAGAAATGGACGGCGATGACGATGACGAAACAAGCGATCTGGGCGATGATGATCTGGAGGCCGATCTGGACGGCGATGACGATCTGGATGCCGATCTGGAAGATCTGGACGATGATGACACCGATCTGGATGTCAATATCGAAGAGGACGACAAGTAATCATGGCACCTGTGGCAGACGATATGACCGACACACCAGATCCTGTATCCACGGGATTAACCAGCGTTACCCTGTCTCTGCCCACCACCTACCCTGAAGATATTATCGGGATTGCGGCATCATCTATGGAAGATGACGCTGTCTCGGTCTCATGGGTCAAAACAAAGACCGGATGGGATATTCAATGGGTGTTTGAATCCCCTGCCCCGATCGAAACGCTGGCCACATTGTTATCTGACAGAAGCGGCCACCGCTTTGATATGAAGGATTTTCACTGCAACGATATTCCGGAAACAAATTGGCTGGAAGAATCCTATCGACAGTTTCCTCCCTTCACTGTGGAGAATTTTTTCATTTTCGGGAGCCATTACAAGGGCACAGTTCCCGCCGATCACATCTCCCTGCAAATCGATGCCGCAACGGCTTTTGGGTCGGGCGAACATGGCACGACACGCGGCTGCCTCGAAGCCCTTCTCCATGTGAAAGAAACCGGATTTAAACCCAAACATATCCTGGATATGGGAGCAGGGTCCGGTATTTTGGGGATTGCCGCCTATAAACTGTGGACGAAACCCGTTCTGGCAGTGGATATTGACAAGGAAGCCACCCGCGTGGCCTGTCACCACCGCAAAATCAATGCTGTTCCTGCCGGAGACGCCGGCATGACGTGTGCCACTGGCGATGGATATGCCGCCCGACGCGTCACAGCCCAAAGCACAGGATTTGACCTGATTATTGCCAATATTCTGGCCGGACCTCTGATAATTATGGCATCGGATCTGGCCAAAAACCTGGCCAAAGGCGGGAGGGTGATCCTTTCCGGCCTGTTGGTCGAACAAGAAGGGGACGTTCTGTCCGCGCACACAGCCCAGGGATTGACGCTGGATAAACGGATCACCCATGGCGAATGGCGGACCTTAATCCTGCGCAAATAAAACTGATTTTCCACCCGATTATCTTAAGAAGAATTTTACCAGTTTCTTATTCAATCAAAGGGTGAAAAAATTTCTGACCCTTTTCTCCATAAATGATGACCTCATTCCGTCTTTTACACGGAAAGAGATGGTTATCCTGTCCCTGTTACTGATTGTGGGAGGGATATGTTTCATACAATCTTTCCGCTCTTATCAAACCGAATTCAATAAAACGCTCGATGATATTTTTCTTCTGTCCGGACATCACAGCCATTTTCAATCCCTCTATGAAAAACACAAAGACAGCCCGATAAAACTTCCTCCACAAGTGAAAGAAGCCTCCTATCGAAAGCTTATGGAGCTCTATGATAATTTAATTACAGATATATCAAGCATTCCGTCATCGCGGGATGGATTTCATCCTCTCTACAAGCTTGATCGGCTGT
>CAZMZK010000045.1:1231-10415 GCA_964570705.1 uncultured Micavibrio sp. | reverse complement strand
CCGTATGGCGCACACATACCCGCCGGGGCCTGCCCCGATAATAATCAGATCATATAATGAAGCTGCTGTAGACATAATATTCCCTTTCATGTTCGGCTTCAGCCTATTCAAAGACGGGGTATTTTGCAAGATGGTTGTAAGAAAACTCAACAATCCTTTGTTTTTCAAGTTTTCCAAGGGCATCATTGGTCGTTTGGAAAATAACATTTATATTGCCTTGAAAAATAAAAAACTTTCTGCCATCATCAGGCTCGGAAATTCAGAAACTTATTCTCAGCCAGTTAGGTTCACTCTTCCGTCATAGAATTCTCGCCTAGTACACAAAAATTTGGATGGTATCACGCAGAATGAAAAAAGTAACGATTCTACCTATTTTATTTTTCAATTTTTTATTGATTCCGCCTGTTGGTAGCACGCTTTTTTTTATATGGGGATTTGGCTCTCTCACCCGAAACATCTTCCTTGGTGATTTTATTTTATGCGTGTGCTCAATATCTTTTTTTCTAGCGAGCCTTACCCTTATCTACCGGCTTTTTTTGAAAATCCACCCTCTCCCTGAAGGAAAAATTTCTGTTGGATCGTCGGTGGAGTTTTACTACATGGTATATCTTTTGTTTTGGTTATTGTTTTATACACCTATATTCAGAATGTCTTTTATTCCAGCGCCCTTATCACGCTTGGCACTGATAGCATTAGGAGCTAAAGTCGGCGAGGGGAGTTATTCTGCTGGGCTTGTGTTTGATCCTCACTTTGTAACAATTGGAAAAAATACCATACTAGGCATGGATGCACTTCTTGTTCCCCATGTTCTTGTTTCTGGGGAAGATGCTGCAAATTATCCTATAAAAATCGGTGATAATGTGACCATAGGAGGAAGGTCTGTGATAATGGCGGGATGCACGATAGGGGATAATTCAGTTGTTGGATTTTGTTCTTTGCTCACTCGCGGAACACAGATCGGACCAAATGAGGTTTGGGCAGGAGTTCCCGCAAAATGTATCAGAAAATTACCTACGCCGGAGGCCTGACAGTGTTATGTAATCTATTAAGGTAATTAAAAAACTGATGTCGTCCTTATAAGATCAGATCAGATCGTGACCATGTTAATCTTTGTGAGCATAAAACGAAATCTATAAAATGCCACTTGCACACCTCTTAAAAGTGCATAGCATAACTCTTTACCTTTCAATTTAACGCAGGGGTTTGGGGTATATGCTGTTGTGGTTTGTGATTGCGTATTGGGTTGTGTCGGTTGCCATTGGGTTGTTGGCCGCATTAAAAGTCCATAATACCAAAGATTTCGCAATCGCCGGTCGGCATTTGCCTTTTTATATGGTGGTCGCCACAGTCTTTGCCACGTGGTTTGGATCTGAGGCTGTGTTAGGGATTCCTGCAACATTCTTGGGAGAAAACCTACATGGAATTGTGGCAGACCCATTCGGAGCCTCCTTGTGCCTGATCCTGGTTGGTTTGTTCTTTGCGGCTCCTCTCTATAAAATGAAATTGCTGACCATTGGAGATTTTTACAAAAAACGATATGGGCGTGCCGCCGAAGTCATGACCACCATCGCCATCGTTATTTCGTATCTGGGATGGGTTGGGGCGCAAATTACGGCTCTCGGACTGGTCTTTAACATTGTCTCGGACGGTCAGATTTCCCAAACAACAGGTATGTGGATCGGGTCTTTGACGATTTTGATTTACACGTTTTTCGGGGGAATGTGGGCGGTTGCCGTGACAGATTTGTTGCAAATGGTAATTATTGTCGTGGGGATGCTCTATATCGGAGCGGAAGTCTCCGGACTTGCGGGAGGTGTTGGCGCGGTGATCGCGCACGCCCAAAACGCAGGAAAATTCGATTTCTGGCCATCTGCCAATATTCGGGACGTTATCGCATTTGCCGCTGCGGGTGTGACCATGATGCTGGGCTCTATTCCTCAACAAGACGTATTCCAACGTGTGCAATCTGCCAAAACTATTCACTATGCCAAATGGGGATCTGTTCTGGGCGGATCGCTGTATTTCATTTTTTGCTTTGTTCCGATTTTTTTGGCCTATTCGGCAACACTGATCGATCCGGACATGGTGGCGAAAAATCTGGCCGACGGGGGAGATCCTCAAATGATTTTGCCACAGCTGGTATTAAATCATGCACCGTTATTTGCCCAGGTCCTGTTCTTTGGGGCTCTATTATCTGCCATTAAAAGCTGTGCCTCGGCAACGTTATTGGCGCCGTCCGTATCTTTTACAGAAAACATTTTGCGCCCAATGATGCCGCATATCTCCGATAAAAAATTATTGAGGTTGATGCGCGTGGTGACGTTGATATTTACGCTGCTTGTTACCGTATATGCCGTTTATTCCGATATGAGCATCTTTGCGATGGTGGAAAATGCCTATCAAGTCACGTTGGTGTCCGCCTTTATTCCTCTGGCGTTTGGCGTGTATTGGAAACGCGCAACCAATCAAGGGGCCATCCTGTCGATTATTGCCGGATGCGTTGTGTGGATCGGATGTTCTGTTCTCGCACCGGAGGATGCCTTGCTTCCGCCGCAATTTGCCGGGTTATTGGCCAGTTTTGCAGGCATGCTTATCGGATCGCTGGGGCCTCAATATGTGGCGCACCGGCATGAAATCCACGATGAATTACATGCCGGCCTTCATGGTCATGAAAGCTTTGCGGATCCTCACGGCGTTAAAGATTGATATCTATGGAAATAGATTGTTGTAAAATTTTATCACAGCGGCCATTTACGTTTCCAAAGGGAATCAGTATGGTGGAACTGTCTGTCAGTAAAAATCATGTCAAAAAGTCAGGACGTATCCTATCATGAAAAAAAGAATTGGAATTTTAACAAGCGGTGGTGATTGTGCCGGTTTGAATGCGGCTATTCGTGCGGCGGTGCATCGTGCCGATTTGTTGGGGTGGGAAGTGTATGGCATTCTGGATGGCACCGCGGGATTATTGACTGATCCCTTGCAATACCGCGTGTTAACCCCCGCCATGTTTGACAATAACGTCATGCGGATGGGCGGCACGGTTCTGGGGACCACCAACAAAGGCAACCCGTTTGCTTATCCTATGCCGGATGGCACCATCAAAGACCGCACACAGGAAATCATCGACGGTTTCAAAAAACTGGAGCTGGAGGCTGTTATCGGCATCGGAGGAGACGGAAGTTTTGCTATTCTCCGCAAATTGGCAATGCAAGGTGGAATCCGCATGGTTGGAATTCCCAAAACCATTGACAATGATATCGGGGAAACAGAAACGGCCATCGGGTTTGACACGGCTGTATCTGTTGCGACCGAAGCATTGGATCGTCTGCAACCGACAGCCGCATCCCATGACCGTACCATGGTGTTGGAAGTTATGGGACGGGATGCCGGCCATATCGCCTTAACCGCTGGAATCGCTGGTGGAGCGGATGTCATTCTGATCCCGGAGATCCCCTATAATATCGACAGCATCGCCAAGAAAATTGCCTCTGTGAAAGAGGGGGGGCGCAATTTTGCCTTAGTGGTTGTCTCGGAAGCCGTCAAAACTCTGGACGGTGATGCACAACAAGTGACGTTTAGCGATGGCCAAATGCGGTATGGTGGCATTGGGCACTATATCGGTGACCAGATTTTCCGTGCAACCGGCTCGGAAACCCGCGTGACGGTTTTAGGACACGTCCAGCGTGGCAGTTCGCCGACCTATAATGACCGTTTAATTGCATCGGCCTTCGGTGTGCGCGCTGTAGATTTGATTGCCGAAGGGAAATTTGATCGCATGGTCGCATGGAAAAACCGTGAAGTCGTGGATGTGCCGATCGAGGCCGCGATCGCCGCGTATCAGGCCGTCGATGTGAATTCATCGTTGGTCCATACGGCGCGGGCCTTGGGCATTTCGCTTGGGGATGATTAATGCTCTATATCCAACAATCTCTCGCGCCAGATGAACGCCTGATTTATATCGCCAAATTCCATTGGTTTTATGACGTTCAGGCGATCTCCTACATTCTGTGGGGCCTGTTTCTGGCGGGGTCGTTGTTGTTTTCCTGTCAGGAATTGGTGCATTACCTGCCGCGCAGTTTATCGGACATGATGGTTACGTCACCGATTTTTGTGACGGACGGAACCTTCACTATCATTCGTAAGTTACATCCGCTGATTAAACTGTCCGCGTTATTGGTTGTTGTGGTTGGCGTATTGAAATTTGCACATATGATGGTCATTAAAAATACGACTGAAATTGCCGTGACCACCAGCCGTCTTGTCTTTAAACGCGGGCTGGTGGCCCGGAATGTCGGGGAAATGAGCATTGATCGCATCGAAAGTATTGCCGTTCACCAACCGTTTTGGGGGCGCATTTTCAATTTTGGTCAATTGGTCATTCACGGAATGGGAGTCGGTACCTTGCGTATGCCAAATTTGGCCGAACCCATTCGTTTTCGTCGTGCCATCGAAAAAGCCAGATCTGCGTAAGACATATCGGGAAAGATCAGGGAGATAAAATGCGTTCCAAACAACAGAGACAAACAGATCTTATAGATTTGCGTGATGGCGAAAGAATTCTGATCAACGGGCATATATCGGATGGCATTTTTTGGAAGGCTTTCGGAGTTCTTATGCTGGCCGCATTGTTGGTTCTAGTCGCGATTCCACTGGCTCTTTTTATGGCCATTGTGGCAACCCTCGCTTTTGTGTATGCGGTGTTGCTCAAAAAATTTCTCTTACTGACGGTCACCAATCACCGCATCTTTTTCCGCTCTGGCCTGTTAAAGGTCGATACGATTCAGGTGCGGTTGGATCGTGTGGAAAGTGTGGAGATTCAACGGACTCTGATGGGCCAGTTTTTGGGGTATGCCACCGTCATCCTCACGGGGGTGGGATCGCGCTATTCGTTTATCCCGTATTTGGCCAATGCCGCCGCTATTCGCAACACGATTGATGATGTCTTGTACCAACGGGAAACTATCCCCCCCCAAACAGATAACAAATAAATTCATTTATAGGGTAATATAAGGTAACAGTTTTTATGGCGTCTCTTCTTCGTTTTTTCCGGCATGCTACTTTGCAGCTTGTGCTGATTGGCTTTTCTTGTGTGAGTGTTTCGGCTCTGGCGTCAGAAGAACAGGCATCTGATTTTGCAATGACAGTGGTTGCTGGTGAGAAAATTAAAAATGCGAATGCCATTCAGCGTTTTTATGCGGGGCGGAATGGAACTTTGTTGTGGGTGAATACACAGGAAACGCCTGCGCGATTGAGCGATTCGGCAAAAGACGTGATTGCCCTTATTTCAGATTCATGGAAGCATGGCTTGAATCCGGACAACTATCATATCCAGCCGTTGAATGTGTTGCTTAAGGACGGAATTCCGGAGGGGCAGGCCGTGGCCAGTGAGACACTTTTGTCGGATGCCGCGATTCAAATTGCACAAGATCTCAGTGGAATGCGCCTATCTCCGCGCATTCTGGAAGAAGACACAACATCGTGGTCACGTGGGATGGATCCGGATCTGGTGCTACAGGTATTATCCGAACAATCTTATCCATCTGTGTATCTGGAACGATTGGCTCCGCAGGACAAAATATATGGGCGATTGCAAGAAGAGTTGGAATCTTTGCTCAAAGATTTACAAAACCATCCTGAGAAGGAGGCAAAGCCCCCGCGTTTTTCCCGTGCGCTCAAGCCGGGTGTCCAGCACCCTCAAATTTTGAAAATCCGCCACGTTTTAGGAGATGATACGGAATCGGATATCTATGATGAGTCCTTGCAAGCGCGGGTTGAAGCTTTCCAGAAAAAACATGGATTGACCGCAGACGGGATTGTCGGTCCCCGTAGTTTTGATGCGCTGTTTCAAACACGTACCCAGAAACTGGTCAAAATTCTGGCCAATCTGGAACGCCGCCGGTGGGTACGTCGCCCTATGCCGTCCCGTTATGTCGCGGTCAATATTCCCCAGATGGAATTGATTGCCGTCGATGACAACAAAGAATCCTTGCGGATGCCAGTGATTGTCGGGCGCATCAAACGTCCGACTATGAGCTTTGTCGATCATATTATCGGCATTCGTTTCAATCCCTTCTGGTACGTGCCTGACACAATTAAATCGGAGGACTATCTTCCCGCTTTGAAGAAAGATCCGAATGCATTGGAGGATCACGCGATCCAATTCCGGATTAAAACACCGGAAGGGAGCAAGCTTGTAGCCTCCACCGATATTGACTGGGCCAGCGTGACCGAATCAGATTTGAAAAATATTCAAATGTTTCAAGGCCCGGGAGATGATAACGCTTTGGGGGTTATCCGTGTCTTGATGCCAAACCAATATGATATTTATCTGCATGATACCAATGCTCCCAAATTATTTGCCAAGGATGATCGGGCGTTGAGTTCGGGATGTGTCCGTGTCTCCGAGCCGCGGCGTATCGCAAATTTTGTTTTGGGCAAGAATGATGATTGGTCAGATGATAAAATTGATACCTATGTCGGGAAACAGAAATTGATCGAAATTCGCGCCAAAGAAGAGATTCCCGTCTATATCTTTTACTACACCGTTTGGCTGGATGATCGGGACGATCTCGTGATTGCCAATGATTTGTACGGACGGGATGCTAAATTGGTTGGATTGCTCCAGAAATACGGGAAAATTCCTCAGAATCTGGAAAATATTCACTAAATTTGCAAAAATAAACGGAATTTTATAAACTGCTATCATCAGGGGATATGTTCTATTCCCCTTCATAAAATGTCTTTTCATTGATCCACAATTTTGCTAGACAACTCTTTCGCGTCTAAAAGACGCCTTCAAAAATAGGTGATGAATGTCGATGCTATTTTCCAACTGCGACGCCTTATTAAGCCGTCGCAGTGTCCTGAAAGGGGGATTAACCCTTTCTATGTCTGCTCTTATTTCTGTCAGTGCCTTTAAACCCGCGTTTGCTATTCCAGGGGATGGGGCCTACAGCATTTCTTTCCGCAATGATCGTTCCGGCGAAAGCTTTTCCGGTGTTTATCGCATCGGGAACCGCTATTTGCCCGAAGCGTTTGAACGGATCAACTATGTGATGCGGGATGTGCGGGAAGATGAAGTCTTTCCCATGGACCCCCGTGCTATTGATATTATTACATTGGTACATCGCCAATTGGGTGCAGATCGTCCGTATGACATTCTTTCTGGCTATCGGTCCCCACATACCAATGCGGCACTGCGCGCCAATAGCGAGGGGGTTGCCAAGCGCTCTCTCCATATGTCGGGGCAAGCAATCGATGTGCGGTTGAGTGACATTAACGCCAAACATATCCGCGAAGCGGCCGTGAACCTGTCGGCCGGAGGCGTTGGCTATT
Organism: uncultured Micavibrio sp.; assembly: GCA_964570705.1. Lineage (GTDB taxonomy): Bacteria > Pseudomonadota > Alphaproteobacteria > Micavibrionales > Micavibrionaceae > UBA1573. Next base: position 3,080 of record CAZMZK010000045.1, on the reverse strand, counting down.
ATCCGAAGAGTGGCTTTGTCCACCTTGATTCCGGCGCTTTCCGGACGTGGTAGACGGCAACGTGAAGATGGCCCTCATTCCATCTTTGTTATGGCTATGTGGGTTTCTTCTTTCGTTTTATATGCTTCCTTTGGCCGATGTTTTGCAAACAGCGGGCGCTGTGTCGGCGGTGCTCATTGCCGTTGTTGCGGCACTTTTTCTGAAAAAACCGTCCGCATCGATTCTTTATTCCCCTTTGACGTTGTTACTGGCTGGTTTGTGGGGCGTGGCGGCTATCAGTGCCGTGACGAGTGACGCTCCGTTTGTCAGCCTGACCTATTTCTTTTTCTTCAGTGCCTTTCCTTTAACGGCCCTGTTGTTTTCTGTGACCGATCCACGTCCTGTCATTGGTGCTGTCCGTTATAGTCTGTTGGCATTGGGATGTCTGGCTTTGGTGCAATTCTTCACGATGCCGGAAATGTTGAAATATGGGGGGACGCATTGGCCATTTGCCGATAATAATTCCTTGGGCGCCGTTTTGGCTGTTGGCATTCTGTTGTTTCTGGGCGATGCGGTCCAGCGTCAGGGCAGGGCAGTTTGGGTACCTGTGATGGCCGCCGTCATATTATTTTCTGCCCTGATGACCACCGAAGGCCGCGCCATCATGTTGGTGTTTGCAGGGGTGTTTGTCGCCTTTGTTGCTCTGGCTCGTCCTTTTCGCCCCAAAATCCTGCTGGTATTTTTTGTTGCGGCTCTTGTCCTACTGGCTGGGATGACCCAATCGGATTTAAGTATCATCCATTGGACGACAGATGGCGCAAAAACCTTGCAGTCCGTTGCGACCCACACATGGGATACGCCCAATAAACTGACCGGCAGCCGGATAATGATCTGGCAATCGGCGCGGGAGATGTTTCCGCATCATCCTTGGTTGGGGACGGGAATTGGCACGTTCTTTCTCTATTATCCGGAATACCGGAACCCGTGGGACGACAGTGCCGGATTTATGGCGCATAACGATCTGATCCAGTTTGCCGTTGAAATGGGCGTTCTGGCCCCTGTTCTGGCGGTGGCAATGGCCCTTTATCTGGTGATCCGGACAAAAAAATCGCTGCACCATGATCCCACGCGGCATGCTGTCTTGCCCTGTCTGGTGATTGTGTTACTGGCCGGGCATAGTCTGGTCAATTTCAATTTTTACATCCTACCGTCCTTGATGATCCTCGGGCTGATGCTGGCGTGGTGGAGCCACGAAATAATTTCTGATACGAAACCCATTCTGCTACGTACATCCGTACGCGATAGTGTTGCTGTCTTCGGGGTTATCTTTTTCTTGTGCCCGCTGTGGAGTTTGGCGATCAGTGAATATGCCACGTCACGGGCGATCACATCCCTGTCGGTCGGCAAAGTTACCGATTTTTCCGAGCAATTGAATCTGGCGGATAAAATGGCGTTGGGATTGAACGGGCGGGCAATTTTGCAAGCAGCCCTGTTTGCAGAGGTGACAGGAGACACCAAGAAAGCGATGTCCTTTCTAGCCGCCGCCGAAGCGGTCAATCCGCGCCAACCAAAGATTTACACCGAACGGGCCCGTTTGTTGTTACCAGATCATCCGGATGCCGCTCTGACGGACGCCCAAAAAGCCCTTGCTCTGGATCCATCGCGTTTAGAGTCGCGGGAATTGGTCGCGGATATTCTGGATCGCATGGGCCGCGGTGAAGACTCCTATGCTGTGTTAAAAGACGGCCTAAACGGAATGATGCGGGATCCCGATCCATCCGGATATTACCGCCGCGTGCAGGATCTCGCCATAAAGCATAAAGACACGGACACACAGACGCGGGTTTCTGTGATGATGAAAGACCTCTCC
>CAZMZK010000045.1:0-1221 GCA_964570705.1 uncultured Micavibrio sp. | reverse complement strand
ATCAATAATTTCCTCAAGAGTGAGGGGGAGTAAAGATATCCTGCTCTAACCCGTTTTGCGAACAGGGTTTAAAGCGCGTAATGGCCCAAGGAAATGGTTTATCAAGCGGGGTTGGTTCGAAATAATGCAGGACACAGTTTCCGACCTCTCCGAATTTTTGACCATATAAACGCGCAATGGCATGAAAAACGCCTCCATGCGCGACCAGCAAAGGCGGCGTTGGGTGGTCTGTGGCCATGATCTCGTGGAGAGCCGTTTTGATCCGCAGGGTGAATTCCAGATAGGTTTCCCCATTCGGTGGCTCCATCCCCTGATCCACCCTCTCTTTAATCGTTGGCCAATGGGTGTTTTCCCAATCGCCGAAGACATGTTCCCGCAAATTATCCATCTCGATCATATCCAGTTTGAGGGATTCATTTACAAGACGGGCCGTATCGGCTGCACGGGATAAGGAGCTGTGATAAATCCGCGATGGTTTTACCGCCAGATGATGAATGGTATTTGCCAGATCACGCGCCTGCTGGATCCCCAGATCGGTCAAAGGGCTATCCAGATTGCCTCCGGCGACGGCATTGCGGACATTGGCTTCACTCTGTCCATGACGGAGAAGATAAAAGGATTTTTGGGGTAGAATAGGATCGTTGCTCATGCCATAATCCTAAGCAGAAACCCCATGACACGCAAGAGCTATATCCATGTTTGCAAAACTGACCGGAACCATTGATACCCTGTTTCAAGACAGCCTGATTCTGGATGTGCATGGGGTGGGGTATCATGTCTTTGCCAGCGGCCGCACTCTCGGGATTATCGGCAATATCGGTGATCCGGTCTCTTTGTTGATTGAAACGCATGTGCGCGAAGACCATATCCATCTGTATGGATTTTCATCCCTTGCGGAGCGTGATTGGTTCCGTCTGTTGACCTCGGTTCAAGGGGTCGGGGCCAAATCCGGTCTGGCTATTCTCACGGCCTGTGCGCCGGAACGGCTCCCGCTGGTGATTGCATCGAATGATTCGGCCTCCTTGCGCCAAGCCGATGGGGTCGGGCCGAAATTGGCCGTGCGGATTTGCACCGAATTAAAAGACAAAGTCCAGAACATGAATTTGGGAACCGGCGCACTACAGGCCGCAACGGATGCGCCTGCCTCTTCGAAAAAAGGGAAAGCGTCGCATAAGGCCAATGATTCGGAACCTCCTGCCGCAACAGATTTCGCACTGGATC